>CAYUHJ010000001.1:0-24008 GCA_964444365.1 uncultured Alcaligenaceae bacterium
CCTCGAACCCTGCCGCCGCGAACGCCGCGCACGACTTCTCGTACCACCCGCCGTGGCTGCGGATGCCGTGGACGAACACGAGCCGGCCGCGCGGCTTCCCGGCGGGCTGCCAGCGGCGGTAATAGCAGGCGTACCCGTCCGACGCGCGGAAGGTAAGAACTTCCGGCGAGAGCCGCGACCGCAAGGGAGCGGCCGCCCCAACGGTGGAGGATCCGCACCCGGTCCCACAGTCACGGTCGGACAACGTTGCGGTTCCACCGTGGAAGTGGCCGCTCCCTTGCAGTCGCGGCTCTCGTGGCTCAACGTCCAAGCAGCACCTCCCGCCGGGTCGTGATCGCGTCGAGCCGGTCCGCGTCGATGGGGATGCCGAGGCCCGAGCCGACGAGCATCGGGCACCACCCGCCGTTGCGGAACCGGAACGTGATGTCTTCCTTCGACAGCGGATCGTTGACGAGGTGCCGGTCGAACGACCCCTCCACGGCGGAGAGCCCCTTCACGCTGGTCGCGAAGTGCCGGCCGGCGGCGGAGAGGATCGCGGTCTCGCCGACCTGACAGCCGAGTTGGTAGCCGAGCCCGTGCCGGGTGGCGAGTTCCGCGAGCCGCAGGGCGGGAATGAACCCGCCGCACTTCGAGAGCCGCAGGTTGAACGAGTCGCACCACCCGCCGGCGACGGCCCGTTCCGCGTCGACTTCGGAGCACAGCGATTCGTCGAGCATGATCTTCGCGGTCACCTGTTTCCGCACGTCCGCGAGGCACGAAACCGCCTCGTGCGGGATCGGTTGCTCAATGCTGGAAAGGGAATACGGTTCGAGTTCGCGGATCTTGTCGACGACGTTTTCCGGGGTCCACGCCTCGTTCACGTCGACGCGGAGGTTCATCCGGGAGCCGGCCCAGCCGCGGACGTGGCGGACCCGTTCCGCGTCGTTCTGCCCGGCGATGCCGACCTTCATCTTCAGGTGGCGGAAGCCCAGCACGCGGTGCCAGAGCGCGAACCCCTTCGCCTTCCACCCGCGAACGGACATCATCACGCCGCTGTACTGGACCCGTTCCCGCGGCTCGTAGAGGTCCGGCGAGAGCAGCTTCGCGACGTTCATGAGCGGTTCGCCGAACGCCCGGCCGTAGGCGTCGAGCACCGCGAGTTCGAGGGCACACCGCGCCGCGTTGCCGCCGCACATGCGGTCGTCGCCGGGCACCTCCGCGAGCTTCAGTCGCTCGGCCAGGTGGACGGCCGGCGTGAACGTCGGGCACGGTTCGAGCTGGGCGGGGATGTCGCTGCGCTTCAGCAGGTCGACCGCGGTGTCGGCGGTTTCCCCGGTGACGTACTCCCGCGGCACGCCCTCGCCGTACCCGACACTGCCGTCCGAGAGCTTGCACCGGACGACGACGTTGTCCGTCTCCGAGCGGACCCGCGAGGCGTGCTTGACCCGCCGGCGAAAGCCGACGCGAACGACCCGGGCTTCGAGTTCGACGACTTGCATCAGGCATCCGTGGCGGGGGTGTTCGTCACCGTTTAGCCGCGAGGCGAGGCCGAGCGCGGGCGCTTCACCCGTCTACAACTCGACCCCGTGAGGAAGCGCCCGCGCTCGGCTTCGCCTCGCGGCTAAACGGGGTCAACGTTCTCGGTATCCGTTCGCCGCTCGGTCCGCGGCGATCAGATCCTGCACCCCATCCCGGCTGAACCACGCGCCGAGGCCGAGGAGCAGGACGGCGCTCGCCACGGGAAGCATACGGAACCACCGCCGTTCGCCGAAGGTCTTTCCGCCGGCCCGGTGCGCGTACACGACCGCCACCCCGAGCGCGACCAGCACACTGGCCAAGCCCGCGCTGAACGCCACGAGCAACGGCACCGCCGCCGCCAACTTCCCCGCCGTGATCGCGACGAGCAGCAACAGCACCGCATCCCAGCACGGCACCAACCCGCCGCCGATGCCGAGCAGGATCACGCGGATGATCGGAGAACGGGAGTGAAGGAGGTGAGGAGGTGAGGAGCCAGAATCCGATCTTCTCGTCTCCTTCACTCCTTCACCCCCGTTCTCCGATCCCTGGTGATGGTGCCCATCCCCGAACAGGTGGACGTGTTCCGCCCGGCCGCGGGCGCGTTGCAGGAACAGCCACAGGCCGACGCCGAAGATCAGCAACCCGCCGATGAGTTTGAGCACCGCCGCCGTCACCGCCGGGACGCGGTCGCCGTACACCGCGCGAAGGATCACCGCGACGAGGATGACGCTGCCGGTGTGGGCCAGCGTCGTGGTCAAACCAAGGATGCAGGCGTGCCGGACGGTGCCGCGTTCGCCGACGAGGTAGGCCGCCACCAGGGTTTTGCCGTGCCCCGGCGTGAAGGCGTGGGCCGCCCCGAACGCGAACGCGAGGAGCAGCATCGCCCCGAGGCCGTAGCCGAAATCGAACAGTGCCGCGAGCCCGCGTTCCGTGAGGTCTTCCCACAACGACGACTTTTCTTCGGACAAAGTCACGACCGGCTCCGGAGTCGGCGGGGCGGGCAGCGGCAGCGGGCCCTTGATCTCGAACGTGACGGTTGCCCGGCGCAATTTCGCCGCTTCCTCGGGCTTCAGTTCCAACGGCGACTTTCCCCGCAACTCCGCGGAAGGTGCCTCCACGCCGCGAACTTCGACGCCCTCGGCGGTGTCCTCCACTGTCAACGCGATCGAGCCGGGGCGGTCCTCAAAATTCTGCTCCTCGATCGCGAACGTGTGCCGTTCCGCGGGTTTCGGCGACCATGCGGCGCGGAACGTGTAGCGAAAGCTGAGGTGGTCGTGCTCGGGGACGATGTCGATGGCAGTGGTTTTCCAAGCGAGCGGCTCGCCGTCGAGGGTGGCCCGCAGGTCGTCGGCGATCAGCGGGGCCTTCTTCCCGGCGTACTTCTTCGCGTAGTCGCGGGAACCGACGATGCCCCTGGTTTCTTCCGGGGTGAACAGGTTCTTCCCGTCGAGGACCATCGTCCACTCGTTGAGTTCGAGCGTGTAGCGCACGGTGACGCCGTCGGCCGCGAGGCGAACGTGAATGGCGCGGTCGTACCGCAGGTTCGGCAAAGGGTGCGCGGCCAGGGGCGAACACACCAGTGCGACGGCCGCGAGGAAGAGAGCGGAACGTATCATAAGCCCATGAAACCAGAAAAAGCGTGCGGTGGGGAGTGGGCCGTTCGCAGTTCAGGAGTTCCCGATGAGTAAGGCGACGTACACCGGGCCGCTCGAACAGGTCGACCCGTGCTGCTGGCGGATCCCGAAGAGCTACCGCCAGGACATGCGCGTCGACGGCCTCGTCTTCGCGAACGACACGCTCATCAAAACGATCCGCCAGGACCAGGCGCTCGATCAGGTCGCGAACGTCGCCACGCTGCCGGGCATCCAGATCGCAAGCCTGGCGATGCCGGACATCCACTGGGGCTACGGCTTCACCATCGGCGGCGTCTGCGCGACCGACCCCGCGGAAGGCGGCGTCATCTCCCCCGGCGGCGTGGGCTACGACATCAACTGCGGCGTCCGCCTCGTGAAGACGAACCTCTTCCTCGACGACGTGAAGCCGCACTTGCGGAAGCTCGTCAAGAACCTGTTCGACACGATCCCGTCCGGCGTCGGCCGCAGCGGGGCGTACCGCTACTCGCCGAAGGAAACCCGCACCCTCATGGGCGAGGGGGCGAAGTTCGTCATCGACCGCGGCCTCGGCACCCCGGCGGACCTGGACCACACCGAGGCCAACGGCAAGATCGGCGGCGGCGACCCGGACGAAGTGTCCGACCACGCCGTGAAGCGCGGCGCGGAGCAGTGCGGCACGCTCGGCAGCGGCAACCACTTCCTCGAAGTGCAGGTCGTCGATTCGATCGCGGACGCGGACGTGGCGAAGGCGTTCGGCCTCGAACTGAACCAGATCTGCGTGATGATCCACTCCGGCTCCCGCGGGCTCGGGTATCAGGTCTGCGACGACGCGCTCGCCACCTTCCGCAACGCGCCGGGCAAGTACGGCATCACGCTGCCGGACCGGCAACTCGCCTGCGCCCCGGTCGATTCGCCGGAAGGGAAGAAGTACATCGCCGCGATGCGGGCCGCCGCCAACTTCGGGTTCACGAACCGGCAGCTGTTGATGCAACAGACCCGCGAGGTCTTCGCCGAGACCTTTGGCCAGAAGTGGCAGGACCTCGGCATGGACCTGCTCTACGACGTGGCCCACAACATCGCGAAGCTCGAAGAGCACACCGTGGACGGGAAGAAAAAGAAGGTCTGGGTCCACCGTAAGGGGGCGACGCGCGCTTTCCCGGCGGGGCACCCGGAAGTGCCGGAAGCGTTCCGCGCCGTCGGCCAGCCGGTGATTATCCCCGGCGACATGGGCCGGGCGTCGTGGGTGTTGGTGGGGGCACCGGGGAGCATGGCCCGCACGTTCGGCACGACCTGCCACGGGGCCGGCCGGGCGATGTCCCGCACCGCATCCGTGAAGGACGCCGCCGGCCGGCGGATCGACAAAGAACTGGAAAGCCGCGGCGTCATCGCGATGGCGTCGAGCCGCAGCGGACTCGCGGAGGAACAGCCGAAGGCTTACAAGAACGTGGACGATGTCGTGGACACCGTCCACTCGGCGGAACTGTCCCGGAAGGTGGCCCGGATGCGGCCGATCGGGGTCATCAAGGGGTGACTCACTTACGGCCGGGCGTACTGAGGGGCCTGAAAGTCGTCGGACCCCGGTTTGGTACCGTTCCTCCCGCGGAGCAGATCGACGGGGTGTGTGCCACACCCCGCCGCTTCGATCCCCCGTGAAGTCGCCCGCACGTCTTCTGCAGTGACATCTGCAGCCCACTCCGGGCCACACGTTGCCGAGAAATCACCGCATGTCCACGAGTCGATTCGGCAGAGTCATGATTGTGCAGACATTCGCATCAACGGATTCCGGGTGCTGAGCCAGACCTGGGCATACATCACCCAAATACCGAAGATTTTCTTCCTTAAGAGCTCGCCAGGCCTGTTTAAGCCCAAGTTCCTGTGGGCAAACCGCTTGACTCGTTACGACTGAACCGGTCCGGCGGGTGATTCCGTCCGCTTTTGGTCCGATTCCCTTGCTTTTCCTCCCCGGCAGTGTAGACTTCCTGTGTAGATACTCGACTATGTTGATGAAATTACTTCAGGAAGCACGACACACGGATGGAAGTTCGCGGTAAACGAGGTCGTCCCATGTTCGAGCACCGATTCCGGGAGTTGATCGCCGAGACCACGCCGACCGTTGTTGCGGTCGCCGCCCCCGTCGGGTTCGTGCCGTGTCCCGGTGCGTTGCTGGCCGCGTTCTCCCCCGTCCATCTCGGGTACGTCGCGGAGGTGTACCGGGTCGCCCAGGAACTCACCCGGACCCAGTTGCGGAAGGCGGCCCGGTCGCGCATCCCGCAGTTCTCGGCCAACTGATCTCACTTCCACCCCCGAGCCGTGCCGGTCGTCGACCGGCGCGGCTCGCTTCCGTTCGCGCCATCGGGTACGATTTCTCCACCCCCACCCCGGAGAAGTCATGGCCCGCCTCCTTCTCGCTTCGGCCCTCGTGCTGTCCCTTCCGGTGCTGGCCGCCGACGACCCGTTTGCGAAGTGGGAGAAGGAGGTCGCCGCCGTCGAGAAGGCGAACGGCACCGCGGCCCCCGGCGGGGTCGTTTTTTCCGGCAGTTCGAGCGTCCGGCTGTGGAACCTGAAGAAGTCCTTCCCGGACGAAAGCTACGTCAACGCCGGCTTCGGCGGCTCGAAGATCGCGGACTGCACCCACTTCGCCGCCCGGCTGGTCGCGGTCCACAAGCCGGCGACGGTCGTCTTCTACGCCGGGGACAATGACATCGGCGGCGGCGCGAAGCCGGAACAGGTCCGGGACGACTTTGCCGCCTACGTCGCCGCGGTCCGCAAGGACGTCCCGAAGTGCCGGGTGCTGTGGGTGTCGGTGAAACCGAGCCTGAAGCGGTGGGACAAGTTCGAGACGCAACAGAAGGCGAACGCGCTCGTCAAGGAGTTCTGCGCCAAGGACGAGCGGCTCGGGTACCTCGACGTGGTCACCCCGATGCTCGGGCCGGACGGCAAGCCGATGGAAGACCTGTTCGTGAAAGACGGCCTGCACATGACGCCGAAAGGCTACGAGATCTGGACGGCGGCGGTGAGCAAGGCGTTGGGGAAGTGACCGCTCACGTCGCTTGCGCCAGTTCGATCGTCCGCCGGGGTGGGCCGAAGGTGTCGGCGAGGGCGTCCGGCGACAGCACGTCCTTCGGGTGGCCCTGGCTGTGGATCTTGCCGTCGCGGAGGCACAGGACGTGGTCGGCGAACCGCGTCACCATCGTCAGGTCGTGCGACACCAGCAGCACCGTCACGCCGGTCTCCCGGCTCAGGTTCGCGATCAGTTCGCTGAAGTCGTGCTGGCTCTGGAAGTCGATGCCCGTCGCGGGTTCGTCGAGGAGCAGCAGTTCGGGGTGCGGGTCCAAAGCGAGGGCGAGGAGGACCCGCTGCAGCTGGCCGCCGGAGAGCCCTTCGACCGGGCGGTCGATCAGGTCGGCGACCTGCACGCGGGCCAGCAACGCCTCGATTCGGGCGGACCGCGTCCGGCCGACGCCGAAGAAGAGCGGTCGGCGGCCGATCGTCAGCGCCATCAGGTCGCGGACGGTGATCGGCAGCCGGGAATCGACGGCGAGGCGTTGCGGGACGTAGCCGACGCAGTCGGGCCGCGGCCGGCTGTGGTCGTGGCCGCACCGGTACTGAATCTCGCCCGTGTACGGGAACTCGCCGACGAGCGTTCGCAACAGCGTGGACTTGCCGGACCCGTTCAACCCGACGAGTGCGGTCACGCGGCCCCGGGCCACGTCCGCGGTGACGCCGTCGAGGACGGGCTTTCCCCCGCGGAGCACGCGGAGGTTCCGGAGCGTCACCAGGGGCACGGCGTCGCAGCACTGCATGGGGTCACTTCCCGGCGAGTTTGGCCGCCAACGCCGCCACCCGCTCACCCAGGATTGCGGCCGTCTTGATGTCCCCCGCGTCGACCACGTCCGGCTGGAAGGTCTGGGCCATCACGCCGGAAAAGCTGGACAGCCGGTTCACGCCGCCGGGGTGGGTGCCCTCGGGCATGATGCCGGGGCCGACCCAGATCATCCCGTGCTGCATCGCGTTCACCCACAGGGACTGCAGCGTGTTCAGCTTGTCCCCGCTGAGCCCTTGCGAGTGCGTGAACCCGGCCGCGAGCTTGTCCTTCCACCCGAGCCGGAACCACGACGAGGACGCCGTGTCGATGAACGACTTGAACTGCGCCGAGACGCCGCCCATGTACGTCGGCGTGCCGAACACGATGGCGTCCGCGGCGTCCAGTTTCGCGTGAATCTCGGGGTTCTTCCACCGGCCGTGGTGGATGTCCTCGCCGACGATTCGCAGCAGTTCGGCCGTCGTACCGGGGACTGTTCGCGCCCCCTCGGCCACGGCCTCGGCGAGCCGGTGGGTGTGCCCCTGGCCGGAGTAGTACACGATCGCGACGGTCGGCATGGGTGTCCTCGGTGGGCTTCGGGCGGGGCGTCACCGCTTCAACTTGAGTAGAGCGACGGCCGAGTTTTCGACGGACTTGAACTCTGTCGGGCGGTCCGGCCCCTGGGTCTTGATACACAGCCGGAGTTCGTCGCCTTTCAGTTCCGCGATGCCCTCCATGACCGTCCCCTTCTGGCCGCCGTCGAGGATGGTCAGGTCGACGCACTTCGGGTCGGTCGTCGGGTCGAGCTTGAGCCCGATCTTGAGGTAGTCCTTCTCAATGGCCTCGTCCCCCTTGAGCGTCATCACGCCGGCCTTGATGACGAACCGGAGCTTGACCTTCGCGGTCAGGTCCTCGCCGTTGAAGACGAGGGACTCGATCGCCCAGGTGCCGTCGAGGTCCGCGAGGGCCTTCTTCGCCGCGTCCGGCTCGGCGGCGGGGGCGAGGGAGCAGAGCAGGACGCCGAGGATCGCGGGCCGCATGGGAAGTCCTCCGTTCGCTCACACCTTCTGGAACTTCTTCTCCCACTCGTCGAGCAGTTTCCCGATGTTCTGGTACCCGAAGTCGAGGTTGGCGAGTTCGTGGCCGACGTCGATCGCGCGGGACAGGTCGCCGTTCTCGGCGCACCCGGTGGCGAGGTGGAAGAGGGTTTCCTTCCGCGTGGCCTCGTCCGGTTTCGGGTTGGCGGACAGGGCCTCCTCGAAGTTCCGCTGGGCGAGCCGCCAGTTGTTGCGCTTGCGGAAGCAGACGCCCAGGAACATCGCCGCCTTCGCCTTGAGCTTGTCGTCCCGCCGGGCCTGTTGCAGTTCCGCGATCGCCTCGTCCACCTTGTCCATCCGCAGCAGGCGGGAGCCGAGTTCGAGGCGGTGGGCCATGTCCGCCGGGAAGCGGTCCGCCTTGACCCGGAGGAGTTCCGTCTCGCGGGCCAGGATTTCCTTCTGGAACTTGGCCTTCGCGGCGAGGAGTTCTGCCTCGGTCGGGCCGTCGTCCTCGTCCTCGTCGTCCGCCCCGCGGGCTTTCAGCCTCGCGAGCCGGGCCTCGGCGTGTTCCAGGTTCTTGCGGAACGGCAGCAGGTCCAGGTCCATCATCTCCACTTGCAGCGTGAAGTGGTTCCCGGTCGGGCCGAGGCCCTGCTGGAGCGTGGCCCTGGCGCGGTCGTCCTCGCCGTGCCGGCGGTAGATCGCGGCGAGCTGGACGTACAGGGTCGGTTCCGTCGGGTCCGCTTCTAGCCGCTTGAGGATCGGGGCGGTGTCGCGGGTGAGGCGGTCGACCGGGGCTTCGGGCTCCGGTTCCGCGGGGAGCTTGAGCTTCGGGTTGCTGCCCGGCTTGCCGGGGCTCGGGGCCTTCGCCACCGTCCCGAGGGCGGCGTGCGTCTTCGACCCGTCCTCGTACCCGCCGCGGGCGATGGTCTCGGACGCCGCGAGGTCCTTCGCCTTGTGCGCCGCCTCCACGTCGGACGGGTTGTGCTCCTTGACCAGATACCAGAGGGCGATCGCCTTCTGGAAGTCCCCGCGCTTCTCGAACATCCGGGCGAGGGCGCGGTTCGTGGTGGCGTCCTTCGGGTGCTTCTGGCGGGCCTGGTCGAGGGTGAAGATGGCGAGGTCCGTGAGCCCGAGGGCGTCGAACGCCTCGGCCATGTCGGTCTGGGTCGACAGGTCCCAGGGGTTGCGGGTGAGCACCTGTTCGCCGTGTTCGAGCACCTTCAGGTAGTCGCGGTTCGCCTTGGCGGCCTTCACCTTGGCCTTCCACCGGGGCGTGGTCAGGAACGCGAACCGGCTGCCCCGGAGGTTGTTGCCGTACTTCTCCTTCTGGGCGCGGCGGAGGGCCTGCCGGTAGAAGAAGTTCGCCGGGTCCATCTTGCAGCAGGTGACGAGCAGGGAAATGCCGTAGTCGTGGTTCCCGGTGAGCAGCACCTGCCGGGCGCGGTCGAAGTTTTCCGCGGCGATCCGCTTCTGCTCGGGCGATGGCGTCGGCAAGGCCGGGGGGGTCCGCTCGACCATGACGGTGTCTCAGGGGTGGGCGGTGTCACGCACGGGTTCATCATACTCGCCCTCGCGGGGAAAGCCGAGTGCCGCCGTTCGGAAGCGCCCGCAGGCCTGCGGGCGCTTCCGAACGGCGGCACACCTGTGCGGCTGGTCCGCACCGGATGGAACCTACCACCCGCGGTAGTAGTTGAACGCCGGGCTGGCAAAGTACCGGTAGTAGGTGTTGTACCCGGTCAGCGGGCTGTAACTTTGCATCCGAAAGTAGCTGTTCCCGAAGGCGTCGCCGTAGCGATAGTACTGGACGCCGGTGTTGGTGCCGGGGTTGTAAAAGGATTGATTCGACTGGTTCCAGCCGAGCCCGTATGTCGTTCCGTTGTAATACGACCCCGCAGGCGTGGCTTGCCCGACGACCGTCCGCATCAAGTAGGGGTTTTGTGCCTGCACGGAACCTGTCAGGCCGAGCAGTAAGCCCACCGATGCGAAAAGAACCAGTGTGACGTTTCGCATGATGTGATCCTCGTAGGGGTTATCGGTACTGGTCGAATTCTCGTCAGGAAACGGTTGGCAAGGGGTGTGCCATCTCAACAATTCGTGTCCTCATCGTTCCCACGGCACGGGCGTTGCCCTAATCGGGGTACCGATTGCGCGGGGCGGGCTTACACGGACTCGGAACGATCGGTCCGATCGCGAACCTGGAATTCCCTTCGCGCAGGTAATCTGGAGAGGACGACCATGACCGACGCCGACCGAACAAGTCCGACCGAGCCGACTGGTACCGACAAGCCGGGCGAGGCGACCGAAGCGACGACCCCGGCCGAGGAACGGGGCGAGCGGATGGAGACCGGCCGGCAGATCGCCCGGGGCGGGAAGCAGGACGGCCCCGTGCCCGGGGCCACGGCTCAGGACTCGACCGACCCGCGATCCGGACACTGACCACTGACCCGAGGGCCACCCGATGCGTACCCGCCGCGTACTCGTGATCGTCCCGGTCGTCGCCGTCGGGCTGCTCCTGGCCGGCTGGGGCGGGCTGAAGCTGTACCTTAACTCGGCGGCGGGCCGGTCGCTCGCAGCGAACAAGCTGACCGCCGCCGTCGGGCTGCCCGTCGAAGTCGACGCCATGAGCCTCGGGGCGAACTCCTCGACGCTGTCGTTCCGCGTGCTGGAACCGGTCACAACCCCCGGCCAGCCGCCCGCCGAGATTCTCAAGGTCGACTCGGCGACCGCGGACGTGTCCCTGTCCGATCTCGTCACCGGCTCGGCGTCGCCGTCGGAAGTCACGGTCCACGGGGCCGCGCTCGCCCTCGCGGTCGGGCCGGACGGCCAGCTTCTCACGCAATTCCCGTCAGCCGGCGGCGGCACCCCGGCGAAGATTCCTGCCGTTCACGTCACCGGCGGGACGGTCACGATCCGGCAGGCCGGGCGACCGGCCTTCGTCCTGACCGGCATCGACCTGCGGGCGACCCCGGACGGCGACAAGGTCAAGCTGACCGGCAAGGCGTCCGACCCCAACTGGGGGGATTGGGAGTTAATCGGCGATGCCGACGTCGCCGCGAAAACCGGCCGGGTCGTGCTGTCCACGGCCGGGGCCACGCTGACGCCCGAGCGGCTGAAGTCGATCCCGTTCGTTCCCGCCGAAGTGTGGGCGGAAGTCACCGCCAGCGGCGAGACGGCCGCCAAGATCACCTTCGACTCCGCCCCTGACTCCGGGTTCCGCTACGACGTGGAATTGACCCCGAAGGCCGCCAGCATCGGCGTGCCGTCCATCGACGCGACGTTCCACGACGTGGCGGGGACGATCCGCGTCCGGGCCGCGAAAGTGACGCTCGAACGCTGCACCGGCACGCTCGCCGGCGGGCCGGTCGCGGTCAGTTCGGAGATGGACTTCGGCCCCGAACCGGCCGTGCTGAAGTTCGACGTGACCGCCAGCGGGGTCGACGTCCGAAAGCTCCCCGCCGAGTGGGGCCTGCCGCAACAGGTGGCCGGAAAACTCCGCGGGAAGGCGGGGCTCGAACTCCGCGTTCACGCCGGGGGCCGGGTCGAGCCGCGCGGCGGCGGGGCGGCGACAATCGACGGCGCGACCATCGCCGGGCTCCCCGCGGAGGTGACAATGCGCCTCCGGGCCGACGGCAAGCGCTACCGCTTCCAGGCGGAGATGCCGACTTCGAACGGCCGGAAGGGTTCCCGGCTGGCCCCGACCCGTCGACCGGTCGCGCACGTCCTCCAACCCGCCGCGGACGAGAAGCCCGCCACGTTCGAGGCGAACATCGCCCTTCGGGACGTGGACCTCGGCGAGTTGCTGAATCGGCTCGAACTGAACATCCCGTACAAGTTCGCCGGGAAGGTCACGATCAAGGCGACCGTCGCGATCCCCGTCGCGGGGGCGGCCAGCACGAAGAACTACCGCGTCAGCGGGACGATCACCTCGCCCGCGTTCACCTTCCAGGGGCTGACCGTCCGCGACCTGTCTGCCGCGGTCGAGTACGACAAGGGCGTCCTGAAGCTCACCGCGTTGAAGGGGACGATGCCCAACGGCGACACGCCGGGAACGTTCCTCGGCACCGCGACCGCCGCCGTCGAGCCGCGCGGGGTCGTGACCGCAACGCTCGACCTGACCCGGATTCCGCTGGACGAACTCCGCAAGGCGATGCCCGGCGAAGTCCCGGACGTGCGCGGCACTGTCTCCGGGGCGGCCGCCTTCACCGCCCCGTTCGAGAAACTCAGCGACCCCGCGACGTGGGCGGCGAGTGGAACGCTGAAGTCCGACGACCTCGTCCTGTTCGGCCGTACCGTCCGCGACGCCGCGATCGGCGTGACCGTGGCGAAGGGGACGGCGACGCTGAAGGACACGAAGTTCGTCGTCGAGGGCATCCCCGCGGACGTGAACGGCACGCTCGGGCTGAGGGCCCCGTACCCGTTCGCGACGGCCGTCCACACGTCCGGCACGCAGGTCGGCGAACTCACGAAACTCATCCCCGGCTTCACCCCGCCGTTCGCGATCGGCGGCAAGTTCGAGACGGACTCGCGCGTGAAGGGCACCCTGTCGCCGCTGACGTATTCCGCCTCCGGGAAGGCGTCCGCCGACGACCTGCGGCTCGGGACGAGCGAGGAGAACAAGGCGTCGTTTGCGTGGGAGTTCAGCGACACGCACGTCAAGATCACGGACCTCACCGCCGAGGTGTTCCGCGGCAAGGTCACCGGCTCGGCGGACGTCCCGTTCGCGGCCGACAAGGCGGGCCGGTTCGCGGTGAAGTTCGCGGACTTCGACGCCGGCCTCGCCACCCGGCAGTTGAAGGACTTCCCCGTGCGGCTGACCGGGCGGATCTCCGGCGGCGTGACCGGGACGCTGCCCGCCGCCGAGAAGGGCAAGCCCCGGACGATGACGGCGGACGTCGACCTGACCGCCCCGAAGATGACCGTGCAGGGCATCCCGGCCGAGCGGCTGAGCGGGGCCGTGAAGTACGACCGCGGGGCGGTCGAGTATTCGCTCGAAGGCCGGTCCCTCGGCGGCACGTTCGACGTGAAGGGGCGGTACCCGCAGAAGGCGAACGCGAAGCCGGACCCCGCGGACAAGGGCTCGTTCCGCGGCCGCAACCTCGACCTCGGCCGGCTCGGGTCCGCCCTCGGACTGGCCGGGCTCGGGGCGCTCCGCGGCACCGTCGACGTGGCCTTAACCTTCGACGGCGACCTGTCCGACGGCGACGGGCAGGTGTCGATCCGCGGGCTGGCGTGGGGGGCGACCCGGCTCGCGCCGGAACTCACCGTCCGCCTGCGGATGCAGGACGGGATCGTGTTCGCGAACGACATCGCCGGGCAGTTCGCCGGCGGGCAACTCCGCGGGCGGATGCGGTACGACCTCCGGCGGCCGGGCCGCAACTTCTTCACCCTGACCCTCGACCGGGCCGACCCGGAGCGGCTGTTCGCCCCGGCCCCGGACCTCGGCGGCGTCGTGTCCGGGCCGGTTTCGCTCGTGATTCGCGGACGACTTGCCCCGTCCGCCTTCGGCACCGGGGCGGTCGAACTGTCCCGCGGCACGATCGCGGAGATCCCCGCAACGAACGTCCGGATTCCCTTCGACTGGGCCATCGGGACCGGCACCGGGCGAATCGCCACCCGCGAGGTGGCCGGCACCGTCGGCGGCGGGCGGGTCACCGGGAAGGTCGAGTACAACTGGGGGTACGCCGGCCGACTGTCCGGGCAGATTCGGTTCAGCGAAGTGCGGATGCGCCGCATCCTGGCGAACGTCGGCGGCGCGAGTGCCTTCGGCAGCGGACGCGTCAGCGGGCGGGTCGACCTCGGCGGCGATTCCGTCCGCAGCGTGAACGACGTGACCGCTCGGCTGATCGCCACGCTGAACTCGGCGTCCGTGCAGGACGTGCCGATCCTCCGTCTCGTCACGCCCTACCTGTCCCCGAGCGGCTTCCTCGGGCCGTTCACTTCCGGGGACGTCCGCGCCCGGCTCGCGGGCGGGGTCATCCGCATCGAGCGGTTCGCCCTGGCGAGCGACTCGGCGAAACTGTACGCGGACGGGACCGTCACCCTCGCCGGCCGGCTCGACCTCGCGGTCGTCGCCCAGACCGGGCAGCTCGGCATCGACAACCGCGGCCTGCTCGCCCTCGGCCTGCGTCTCCCCGCGTTCGGGCCGCTGCCGCTGACCGTGATCCGCGACGTGACCGAGTTCCTCTCGAACCGCACGCTCCGCCTCACCGTGACGGGCACGACGCGGTCCCCGTCGATCCAGGTGAACGCCGCCGCGCTGCTGACGGAAGAAGCGATCCGCTTCCTGGTGAAGAAGTACACCCCGTTCAGCCCGGCGGACCTGCCCACGCGCTGAGAGGGGCTCTACGCCTTCTTCCCGTCGAATTCCAGCAGGAACCGCTCCGCGATGCCGGGGTTCTTCGCCCGCTCCGCGGCCCGGCGGAAGAGCTTGGCCGCGTCCTCCTTGTTGCCCAGGAACCAGAGTTGATACCCGAGAAGGAACGTCAGCGTCGGGTCGTCCGGGTTCGCGGCGAGGGCGTCGCGTAGCTCGGCGAGGTGGCCGTCGAACCGGTTCGGGAACAGGCCGTAGATCTCGCGGAGGCGGAACGTGGTGGCCGGCCAGTCGGGGTCGCGCTTGAGCCCGTCTCGGATGGCAGCCACCGCCCCGGCGTAGTCGCCGGTCGCGGTGCGGGCCTGGGCCAGCAGGAAGTACGGAACCGGGTCGTCCGGCGTCGCGGCGGCAGCGTCTTGCAGGCGTTCCGCGGCCCGGCCGTACTGCTCGGTGGCGAAGGCTTCCCGGGCCAACCGGACGTTGAACACCGCGAGGGTTTTGGGGTCTTTCGGAACCCCGTCGAACGCCGCCGCGAACCCGCCGCCGGCAGGCTTGCCGGTGAAGATGTTCCCCTGGTCGGGCCGACGCTCGGGGTCCTTCGCGGGAATCTTCCCCACGCCCGGCGGTTGCGGCTTGATGACGAGGAAGTCCCCCTTCGGCCGGGCCGGTACGTCCGGGAGGTTTACGGGTAGATCCGGTGCGTTGTCGGGGCGGAACCGATTGAACCCGCCCGCCTGGGCGAACCCGCCGGGTTGCGGGGCGGCCTGGACCACGATGATCGGCTGCTGCACGATCGGCGGCCCGCCCCAGCCCCAGCCCGGCCCGGCGAACGGCGTCACGGAGACGCCGCCGAACGTCCCCCAAGGCCCGACCGCGACCGGTCCCCACACGGGAACGGGGGTCACGTTCCAGGACCGGTAGAAGCCGCCGTAGGCGAACCCCGGGCCCCGCCAGCCCCACCCGAAGCGGTTGAACGAGTAGTAGTTCGTGTACCCCACCGGGCCGAACACGACCTGCGCCCCCGCCCGCGATTCGGCGGCAAGAACCAGCAGCAGGGCCGCGATGATCCGTCGCATGGGCTCCCCCTCGGAATCGGCACATTCAGTGTAGCCCGAAATCCGCTGCGGCGGGACGGCCGATTTTCCCGGTTCCGGACTTCCGGCCGAATGATGGAACCGTCCGCTCCGGAACCGGGTATTCTGGGCGTCACCCCTTCCCGGAGGCTTCCCCGTGCCACTCCGCTCCCTCTCCCTGGCCGCCCTTCTGCTCGTCGCACCGGTCCCGGTTCGCGCGCAGGACGCGCCGCCGGCGGGCGTCCGCGTGTACGTCGCCGGGCACAGCTTCCACGTCGGGATGGCGAAGCCGCTGGAAGAGATCGCCGCCTCGGCGGGGGTGAAGAACCACGAGGCGGTCGGGATGCTGTTCGTCGGCGGGTCGCGGGTGATCGCGGTCTGGGACAAGGACGGCGAGAAAAACCGGGCGCGGGCCGCGCTCAAGGACGGCAAGGTCGACGTGCTGACGCTGTCGCCGCACCGCGACGTGCCGGACCCCGGGATCGACAAGTTCGTCGCCCTGGCCCTGGAAGGGAACCCGAAGTGCCGCATCCTGGTCCAGAAGTCGTGGCTGCCGTTCGACGCGGCGGACGCGAAAGACCCGGACCTGAAGAAGCCGCTCGACCGCGAGGCGATGACGCTGGACAAGCTGGTCGAAATCCACACGCCGTTCATCGCCGCGACCGACGACCAGATCCAGGGCATCAACAAGAAACTCGGCACGACGGCGGTCTACGCCGTCCCCACCGGCCTCGCCCTGTTCGGGCTCCGGGACAAGGTCCGGCTCGGGACCGTCCCCGGCGTGAAGACCCAGGCCGCCCTGTTCGTCGACCGCATGGGCCACGTGGGGCCGGTCGCGACGGTGCTGAACGCGTACTGCCACTACGCGGTGATCTACGGCAAATCCCCGGTCGGCCTGCCGGTCCCGGAGTTGTTGAAGGCGGTCCCGGAGGCGGACCGGAAGGCGTTGAACCGGGTCCTCCAGGAAACCGCGTGGGACGCCGTCGTTGCGGAACCGCTGTCGGGAGTGAAGGCGACGAAGTAGGTGTCCGAGGTTAGCCCCGAGGCGACGTCGAGTGCGGGCGCTTCCCCTCCCCACGGGAATGGAACCGCCAACCGGTGGAGCGGCCGCGCTCGGCGTCGGCTCGCGGCTAACCGGGAGTGGGTCTCGCCCGGTAGAACCGGTTCGCGAACACCCCTTCAAACGTGAACAAAAGTAACACCCCGATCAGCAGCCACGGGGTCAGGTCGATCGGGTGGTCGGTCGACGCCTCGATCACGTCGCGGAGCTTGAGGTTCTTCTCGGCGGGGATGATCGACTTCGGCCCGCAGACATCGGTGATCGCCTCGGGCGGGACTTTTGCGAGGTTCGACTCGTCGCCGGGGGCGTTCAGGCTGAAGCCTTCGCGCCACGACTTGTCCTCGGTCCTCAGCACGAAGTTGCCGGCCGTCAGGGTGCGGGTCGGGGGCAACTTGAACTCGGTCTGCTTGTCCGCGAGGTCGACGGTGCCGTCCCGCCCGGTGACGCCGGGGCCTTCCAGGATGAGCTTGCGCGCCTTCCCGCCCCCCTTCGGCACCGGCACGCTGACGGCCTGACCGGTGAGGTAGTTGAAGTTCGCGTCCGCCGCGGAGCCGCAGAGGTAGCGCACGAGCAGGTTCGGGAAGACGACGTACCACGAGTTCTCAGAGGTTTCCCAGTAGTCGTGCCACTTCCGTTCGGGCTTGTCCTCCCACGGCGTGTCCATCCGCGTCGTCAGGAGGAGCACCTTTCCGCCGCCCTTGATCGACTTTTCCAGCAGCGCCGGCCGGCGGTCGGAGGGTTCGTCCGCGTCGTAGTAGACGACCACAGACGTGGACGGGGCTTCGACTTCCCAGAACTTCCAGGCGAGGCGCTTCTTCTTGAGGAAGTCGACGTTGCCGCGGAGTTGCCAGTCGCGGAACGGGGTCATGAACGGGTGCCGCAACGCCGCGTCGTCGATCGCCCACGGCACGCCGACCTGGAACCGGTGAACGGGCGGCTTCGGGGCTTTCGGGTCGGCCGGCGGCGCGAACAGTTTCTCGGTTTCGACCACCTTGCCGAGTTTCCCCGGCAGCACCGCCCCCGGCTCGGCGTTGGCCGGGTCGTAAGCCGCCGGCGTGACCTGCTCCGGCCCGCCAGGGATGACGATGACCTTCCCGCCGCGGGCCGTGTAGTCCGCGAGCCGCGCCCACAGCGACGGCCCGCCGGCGATGCCGCGAGACGGGTCCGAGACGCTCAGCAGCACGACAGCTTCGTAGGGGCCGAGGTCGCCGATGTCGTCCGGCTTCTTCACGTCGCAGGCGAACTCTCCCTTGGTCTGGTGGGCGAGTTGCCAGTAGATGGCGTCGTCCGGGTCGTCGGCGATGGTCAGGATTTTCCGGGCTTCGCCGACGCGGAAGGTGGCGAAGCGGGTGTTGTTGAAGAGCAGCCGGTCCGGGGTTTCGAGCGTCACTTCGAGTTGGTGCAGCCCCGGTTTCAGGTCGCGGAAGGTGAACTGCACCGGTTGCGGCGTGCCGGCGGGGAGTCGCACGCTCCGCTTTTCCGGCGGCGTCGTTGCCCCGTCGAGCCGGCACTTCACGACCGCCTCCGGCACGTCCGGCCCGGTCGCGGCGACCGTGACATCGACCGTCACCGGCAGGTTTTGCGGGACGACTTGCGGGCGAATCGCTACGTCCATGATCGCCACGTCCGCCGGCTGGTCAACGCCGACGTCGACGTACAGGTGCGACACCGGCGGCTTCGTGACGCCGTCGCGGGCCTTCTTCAGGTCGTCCGCCCGCTCCGGGTTCCACGAGTTCGCGGTGCGGTCGGAAAAGATTGCCACCAGCTTCGGGGACGGGTCGGCGGCGTCCGCGTCCTTTTCCGCGGCTTGCAGCAGCCGGTACGCCGCCCCGAGCGCGGCCGTCACCGGCGGGCCGCCGCCGCGCGGCTCCTTGAACGCCTCCAGCTTCCGCCGGGCGTCCGACACGGACTGCTCCCACGTCCCGACGGGGTCGACGGTGTCGAGCACCGCCACCCTGGACCCGGCCGGCAGGTCGTCGAGGAGTTCCAGCGCCCGCGCCCGCGCCTCGTCCAGCCGCGTCTTGTCGTTCGCGGCGTAGCCCATGCTCGGGCTGGTGTCGACGACGAACACCGCCGTCACCGGCTGATCCCCGAGCACTTTCAGGAACGACTGGCTTTCCACGACCGGCTGGTAGAGCGTGGCCGCGAACAGGGCGATGAGGACCACCCGCAGCAGCAGCAGCAGGAAGTGCCGCAGCCGCATCTTCCGCTGGTTGGTCTTCTGCTTGACCTTCAGGAAGCGGAACGCGGGAAACGGGAGCCGCTTCGGCTCCTGCTTCATGATGAGGTGCAACAGTACCGGCAGCCCGGCGAGCAAGACGCCCGCCACGATGATCGAGTGCATGCGGGCATTCTACCGGCCCGACTGCTCGGGATGGTTCTTTCTCCCTCCCCCTCGAGGGGGGAGGGTTGGGGTGGGGGTGATGTCTTCCTCCCTGAAGCGACCCCTCCCCCAATCCTGCCCCATCCCAGGGGGAGGTGACCAGAAAAAGTGTCGTCGGACCTTTATGCAACGTCTTCACCGCCGGGGTTCGGCCTTCGCCGGCGAGGCGGGCTCGACGCGGGAGCCGATCGCGGCGGGGGCGGGCGTCGTGCCCCCGGACAGGGCCTGCCGCACCGGGGCGGGGAGTTGCCAGGTCTCGATCGGGTGGGACTTGTAGTCCACCCACGCGGTGAACCCGAGCGTCCCGAGCAGGCCGTAGCACGCGGCGGTGGCCGGCCACGACGGGGAGAAGAACTTCATCGCGCTGCCGGCGAACTGGTTGAACCGCAGGCGGACGCCGTTGAAGTCGACCGCGTAAATCTCGTCGAGGATCAGGTGCGACAGGAACCCGAGCATGATGCCGACGGCCAGCAGCAGCCGAATGCCGCGGTCCGGGCTGCTGTACTCCAGGTACACGATCAGCCCGGCGATCAGCATCGCGGGGATGCTGTGGAACATCCCGCGGTGGACGGAGATTTTTCGGATCACCTGCGCCATGCCGTACCGGACGGCGAGGTACGCCACCCCGAGCGTGGCGAGGACGCCCTCGTGCGTCAGCCCGGCGGCCATCATCCGCGGGATGAGCAGCAGCGGGATGATGACCCCCGCGAGGGCGGAGAGTTCCCGGACCGGCCGGCCGGAGTCGCTGTCGAGGTCCGGCAGCATCCCGCCGACGGCGGTCAGCCCGGCCGCCAGGCACGCCGCCTGCGGGTCGAACCCGGCGGCCTTCGTCGCGGCGACGCCGTACAGGAGGCCCGTCGCCGTCGACACCGTCATGTGCATCCGGAACCCGGCCATCATGCCCTCCTTGCCCGCACGGGGCGGGCGAGGGCTTGTACCGTCCCGGCCGCGGCCGTCAAGCCAGGCCGGCCCCAGTGGCAGGGCGACGCCGTGCGTTAAAGTAGGCAACTCGCTCCGCGAGTTGCGGGCGCATGTCCCGAGAACACAACACTCTTTTTTCAAGGGATGACGCGCAGTCACTCGCGGAGCGAGTGACCTACTGAATCCGGCCGAACTTGAATCTTTGCGTCGCCCTGGCCCCAGTGGGTGCCCGCCAGATTTTGGCGACACACTGACGCTGGCACGAGCACTGCCACTTTTTCACTTGAACAGCAGTGATGGTGTCCGTGTCGGTGACAGTGCAGAGGGAGCAGTCTCAAAATCCGCAGGGACACCCGGCCCCAGCCGGTCACGCGCGGCCCCTTCCCGGCCTGCGTACAATTCGCCACCGAACTGGGGGCTGAGCCATGTCGCGATTTTGGCAGAACTTCATCAACGACGGGAGCACCGTCGACCCCGACGACACCCGCCCGCGGGCGGAGCCGTCCGAAGGGGAGGCACTGGATGCGTTCTCGAACGTCGTCGTCCGTGTCGCCGAGACCTTGCGGCCGGCGGTCGTCAACCTCCGTACCGGGGGCGGCAGCCGTGGCGGGTCGGGGTCGGGGGTGCTGTTCGCCGGGGACGGGTTTCTGCTGACGAACCACCACGTGGTTGCCGGCGCGAAGACCGTTCGCGTCCGGTTGCACGACGGCACCGAACTCGGCGGCCGGGTCGTCGGCAACGACCCGTGGACCGACCTCGCCGTGGTGCAAGCGGAAGGGTCCGGGTTGCCGTTCGCGACCCTCGGGGACTCGGCTGCCGTGCGGGTCGGGCAGCTCGTGGTGGCGATCGGCAGCCCGCTCGGGTTCGAGTCGACCGTGACGGCCGGCGTCGTCAGCGCCCTCGGGCGGACCCTCCGGAGCGTGTCCGGGCACCTCGTCGACAACGTGATCCAGACCGACGCGGCGCTGAACCCCGGCAACAGCGGCGGCCCGCTGGTCGACGGCCGGGGCCGGGTCATCGGCATCAACACGGCCGTGATCCAGCCGGCCCAGGGGATCTGCTTCGCGGTCCCGGTCGACACGGCGAAGACGATCCTCCCGCAGTTGATGGCCCGCGGCCGGGTCACTCGCGGCTACCTCGGGCTGCACGCCCGGCAGGTGCCGATCGCACCGGACGTCGCCCGCACGTTCGCCCTGACCCAGAAGACCGGCGTCGAGATTCAACTGCTCGAAGAGGACGGCCCCGCCGAGACCGCCGGGCTCTGGGTGGAGGACGTCCTCATCGGCTACGCCGGAAGGCCGGTCGCCGCGGTGGAAGACCTGCACCGGCTGCTGACGCAACTTCCGGTGGGCGACCCGCAGACGGTCGTCCTGCTCCGGGACGGCAAGCGCATCACCCGGACCGTGCGGGCGGCGGAGTACCAAACGACGTAGGGTTCGCCCTCACGCCGCCCGGAGCTTCGGCTGCGCGGGCACGACCTTCCAGCCGTTCCCTTGCCAGGTGAACACGATTTCTTCGTGCCCCCGCCACGCGACGACGTACTTCCCGACGACGGCCCCGACGTGCCAGCCGTTGTGGCGAAGTTGGTCGAAGTCGGGCCGGATCACGTCGGCCGGTTCGGGCTTGTGCGACATCGGAGTCGTGCCTCTCGGGAACCCGCGGAAGCGGGGATGCTGGGGAGAGTGACTCCTGCTTCATCGGCCGCCGTGCGCGCCGGGGTTCACCGCTTCGGCCCGCCGGCGGGGACCACGTCACCGGGGCCGGTCGGGATGGGCAGGTCGCCCGGACTGTGCGGGGGTTCGGCGAACGCGGCCGGGCCGGTCAGCCCCGCGACGGCGGCCGGATGGGGGGGGTCGACCTGCTTGAACAGTCGGGCCACCGTCGGCCGGCGGACGGCGGCGGTTTCCTCCGCTTCGCCCCCCGGCAGGAACGGGATCGGCACCTTCGGCAGCGGCTCCCCGGCGAGCAGCGTCTCTTGGTGGACGCTCCCCTTGCTGAACGGCCCGGCCCCGAACACCCAGGTATCCTTCAGCGTGCTGACGGACTCGACCGCCCCGGACTGCCAGACGGCCCGGCCGGTGGTACGGTGGTACGCGAACACCGCCAGCTTCGCGACCCCCTTCTGGTCGGTCTTCTTCACGAGCGCGATCTCGGGAATCTGCGTCGGCTGGCCCGGCACGAACGCGGGCACGGACATCTGCGGCACGCCGAACAGCAGGCTGTGGCGGTCGGTCCCGACGCCCCCGGAGCGGGCTTCGACGACGTACTGCGCCTTGGTCCGGTCTTCCAGCAGCATCGCCCCGTGGGCGAGCAGTTGTTGCCGCAGGGTGCTGACGACGTACCCCTTGTCGACGACGCCGTCGAGGTACTGGGTGTCGAGGAAGACGGGCTTTCCCGCCAGCGGGGAGAAGTCGAACTTGGCGACGGCCTCGTCGACGGCCTGGGAGACGAGCAGCATCTCGGACGCGGTCCGGGACGTGTCCGTCACCCGCGTCGTCCCGCAGCCGGCGACGCCGCACACGAGCGCGATTCGGAGAGTGGCCTTCATGCGGGGCGCACGATACCGCGAACCCCGGGGGTGTCAATCCCCGTCGCGGGGGTCGGACCCGAGAGCCGCTTCGAGCTGGCGGACGGCGTGGGCGACCTCGTCGAGGCCGGGGTGGATGGCGACCGCCTGGCGAAAGGCGCGGAGGGCGGCGGTCGGCCGGTTGAGCCGGAGGTAGCACTGTCCCAGCCCGGCGGCGGCCCCGAAGTGGACCGGGTTCAGCCGCAGCACGGCCTCGCAGTCGGCGGCGGACCGGGCGTACTCGCCGCGGCGGAAGTACAGGATCGCCCGCTGGTTGTAGGCCTCGGCGAAGTCCGGGGCTTCGCGGATGAGGTCGTCGAACGCGGCCATCGCCTGGGCGAAGTCCGGCAGGGTGGCCGCCTGCCGCAGCAACACCCCGTGGTCGGGGGCCGACCCGCGGAACCAGACTTCCCACAGGGCGTCGGCGGCGAGCGTCCGGACGAACTCGTCCCGGTCGTGGAGGGCGTGGCCGAGGGCGGCGTTCGACCCGCGGAAGGTGCCGAGGAGCCCGAGGGCCAGCGCCGCGGCCCGGCGGGTGCCGGCGTCCGAGGCGGTCTGGAGCAACCGGTGCAGGGTGCCTTCCGAGTACCGCGTCCGGACCTCGTCGCGGAACGCCCGCATGGCGGCCTGCGTCCCGGCCAGGAGGAGGTCCGGGTCGTCGCCGGGGCGGGGCTGGGGGAGCTTGGCGTAGGCGTCGAGGAGCACCGAGGACACGGGAGAACCCTCGCGGGGCGGGCCGGCGACTGGATTCTATCCGAACTCCGCGGCGGGATGAAGGTCGTCCGTCGGGCGGGCCGTCACTTCGGGCCGCGGGCGATGCCTTCCGGGGTCCGCAGCCACTCCAGCTTTTCGGGCACCTTGCCCTTGAGGTTGGTCTCGTTCCGCTTCATGGCGGTCGCGACGGCCTGGGCGAAGTCCGGGTGGTGCTTCAAGAACTCGACGAGGAGCATCTCCGCGAAGGTCAGCTTCGGCTTTGCCTTCGCAAACGGCTTCTTCTCCAGCTCCGTCACGACAGCGGCGAACAGGTCGACGGACTCCGCGGCCCGGTCCCGGTGGGCGAGGACGACGGCCCGGCCGAGCTTGCCGGGCACGTCGGACAGGTTTTCGATGAACCGCTTGAGCGGGTTGCCATCGAGCTTCTTCGGCAGGTCGGAGGTCCAGTCGGCCCACTTCTCGCGGGCCACCTCGGCGGTCCAGTCGATGTGCTTCACTTCCACGGCGTTGAACACCCGCTCCGCGTCGTCGAGACGGTGGTCTTTCACGTAGAGCAGTCCGAGTTCGATCCCGGCGTCGAGCACGTCCGCGGGCCGGGCGGTGGGGTTCTCCCACTTCGCGAGCAGGACCCGTTCCTTCGCGGTGACGACCTTCACCGGCGGGTGGGCCTCCGGCAGGCCGGCGACCGGATGCGGCTCGGTGTGCGGCGGGGTCGGGGAGGCGTTCAACTTGCCGAACGCCCACCACCCGGCCACGCTCAGCCCGGCGAGCACCACGACGCCGGCCGCCGCGACCACCCACTTCCCGCCAGCGGCACCCGCGGCGGGCCGCTGCAACGGCACGGGGCCGCTCCCGGAGGCGAAGTCGCGGAACGTCGATCCGGAGCCGGAGATCGAACCCGGCGGACCGCCGAGCGGCTGCGCCCCCGACTGAAGGACGCCGGACCCGAGCTTGGTTCCCGATTCCCCGAGGCCCGTTCCGGACAGCGACACGGCCGCGCCGGCCGACAGGCCGCGCTGGACCTTGGCC
>CAYUHJ010000001.1:24018-131804 GCA_964444365.1 uncultured Alcaligenaceae bacterium
TCCCGGATCACGTCGCGGGCCGTCTGGTAGCGGTCCTCCGGTGCCTTCGCCATCATCTTGTGGACGAGGGCGCACAGGTCGGGCGGCAGGTCCGGGCGGATGTCGGCCAGGGGAACCGGGTCGTTCTGGACGTGCTGGACGGCCACCTCGAAGGCGGTCGCGCCCTTGAACGGCGGGTGCCCCGCCAGCAGGTGGTAGCAGGTCACCCCGAACGAGTAGATGTCCGACCGGTGGTCGACGGTCAGCCCCTTCACCTGCTCCGGGGACATGTACAGCGGAGTGCCGAGCGTGACGCCGCTCTGCGTCAGGTTCACCGCCGCGGGTCCGTCGTCCGTCCCGGCGAAGTACCGGGACAGCCCGAAGTCCGTGACCTTCACTTCGACCTTGCGGGTGAGCAGGATGTTTTCCGGCTTGATGTCGCGGTGGACGATGCCGAGTTCGCTGGCGCGCTGCAGGGCGGCGGCGATCTGGCGGATGATCAGCAGCGCGACCGGCAGTTCGGGCGGCCCCTTCCGGGCGAGGAACTCGCGGAGGTTCCGGCCGTCGACGTATTCGAGGGCCATGTACCGCAGCCCGTCGTGCTCGCCGATGGCGTACACCTGGACGATGTTCGCGTGGGTGACGCGGGCCACCGCCTCGGCCTCGCCCTGGAACCGCTTCAGCGCGGTCGGGTTCGCGTTCAGGTCGTTGCGGAGGAGCTTGAGGGCGACTTCCCGCTTCAGGGACTGTTGCCGGGCGAGGTACACCTGGCCCATCCCGCCCTGGCCGAGCTTGCGGAGGATGAGGTAGTCCCCCAGCGACTTGCCCGTGAGGTCGACGGTTCCCTCGACCGGCGCGGGGGCGGCGGGCGGCGGGCCGTCGGACACGGCGAGCGGGTCGGGGGACGGGTCGGCCATCGGCGGGCTGCTCCGTGGCGGGTGGGCGTACAAGGGTCAACACGGGACGCGGGTGCCGATTACACGCCTCAGTGATTGTACTGCCCCGCCGGCGGGGAATCCTCCCGCGATCACTTCGCCTTGCGGTGAACCGCCACGACGACGCCGGTCCCCTCCTTGGACTCGAACGCCGTGGGACGGTCCTTCCCCGGTTCGGCGAACGCGAGGACGAGGGTGTCGCCGTCGACCTTCGCGATGCCGAGGAGGAGTTTGTCCTTGTACCGGCCGGTCGTCGGCTTCATGTCGATCGTCGCGGGGGTCTTCGACAGGTCGACCGTAAACGTCCCCTTGGCGGGCGGCGTTTTCGACCCGTCGACCGGGGTGACCGAGTAGGTTTCGCCGTCGTGGATCCGGATGGCCCCCTTCAGGCCCGGGTCTTCTTTCCCGTCGCGGACGGCGGACTCGATGACCCACTTGCCGGCGAACGCTTCCGGCTTGTCGGCGGCGACGGCGGCAAACGCTCCGAAGAGCAGGGCGGTGACGGCGAACGGTTTCATGGCGGCACTCAAGTGACGAGGGAATCCACGAGCCGGGGCGAGGGGGGTCCGTGTCGGGAACGTCAGGGGGCGGTGCAGACGATGCGGTGGTCGAGCCGCATGACAAACGTCCCGTCCGCAGACTCCGTCCAGCCGTCGCGGTTGACTTCCGCGAGCTGGTGGCCCCACCCGGCGGCGAGTTCGTCGAGGAACCGCCGGGCCGTATTGAGGGCGTCTTCCCGCGCGGCGTCGGAGAGCACGGGGCGACAGGTCAGGGTCAGGGTCAGGAGTTCGCCGTCCGGCGCGTCCCCGCTGATGTCGAGCGTGCCGACGTTTTCGCGCTGCGGGCCGTGCACGACGAAGTACCTGCGGGTCGGGTCGTTCGCCCGGCGGGGGAGTTTGACGAACCGGAAGACGTCCATCAGTCGGCCCAACAATTCGGGGTGGAACGCGGTCAGGGTGCGGCCTTGGCCTTGAAGGACTTGAGATCCCAGAGCCGGACGGTCCCGTCGCGGCCGCCGGTGGCCAGGATGCGGACGTCACTGTTGCCGCCGAACCGCATGGCGTGGACGGTCCCCTTGTGCCGGCCGACGGTGCCGACGAGTTGCCCCGTCTCGGCGTTCCAGAACCGGGACTTGCCGTCCTGCCCGCTGGTCGCGAGGTAGCCGCAGCACGGGGAGAACTGGACCTCCCACACGCCTTCCTCGTGGGCGTGGAACCGCAGCGCCTCGGACCCCTGTTCGAGGTTCCAGACGACGACGTGCTGGTCCCAGCCGGCCGTAGCGAGCCGCTTGCCGTCCTCGGAGAACCCGAGGCCGTAGACCGGGCCGTCGTGCCGGGACAGCGTGAACCGCTTCTGGCCCCTGGCGATGTTCCACAAGACGACGGAGCCGTCCGTGCTGACGCTCGCGACGGTCGTGCCGTCGGGGGAGAACGCCACGCCGTTCACGGTACTTTCTTGCTCATACTTCACAATGGGTTGTTCTTTCGGGTTTTCGACTGTGAGGTCGAAGACCCGGACGGTGCCGAGCCGGTCGCCGACGGCGACGGTGGTTCCGCTCGGGCTGACGGCAGCGGCCCGGACGGGAATCATCAGATCGATGACCTTGACCTGTTTGCCGGCCACGATGTCCCAGATCTTGATCATACCGTCGTCGCTGGCGGTGACCAGCCGCTTGCTGTCGGGGGTGAAGTCGACGGCCCAGACAGGCCCCTTGTGGGCGTTGGCCGAGTCCATTTTTTCCGGGTGCAGGTCGATGACAAGGGTCTGTTTCTTCAGATCCCACAGGCTGACCCGGCCGTTCTCGCTGCCGACGGCGAGCATCGTCGCGTCGTCGTTGATGGCCAGCGACCAGACCGCCCCGGACTTCACCGGCAGAACGGCGGTGGAGTCCGGGCCGTCGTCCGCCTTTGCGACCTGCCCCGGCGGGTTGATCGAGGGCGCGGACGGTTCGCCGAAAAACGCGCCGAAGCCCAACACGCCGAGCCCGCCTAGGAGCGCACCGGCGGCGACGCCGACGCTGGCGGCGACCTTCGTCTTGCACAGCTCCCGCCGCCGCCAGATGCGGCTCGACGACCGGGACTTCAAGATGCCGCACGCCTCCGCGGGGTGCTCGACGCCGGAGCCGGGTTGCAGGACCGCGAGGTGAACGGCGAGTTCCTCGGCCACCTCGCGGGCCGTCTGGAACCGGTCGACGGGGTTCTTCGCCAGAAGGTGGTCGATGATCTCTTCCAGCCAGACCGGGACGTCCGGGTTCAACTTGCTCAGCGGCTCGTGGTCCTCGTCCGCGACGCGGCGGAGCACCGCGAGCGGGGTCTTCCCCTCGAACGGCGGCTTGCCGGCGAGCGTCTCGTACATCACGGACCCGAGGCTGAACAGGTCCGCCCGGGCGTCGATGTCGTCGCCGCGGGCCTGCTCCGGGGCCATGTACAGCGGGGTGCCGGCGACGAACCCGCTCTTCGTCAGTTTCATGTCCTCCGCGGCGCGGGCGAGCCCGAAGTCCGTCAGCTTGATCTTGTCCGTCCCGGATTCGATCAGGATGTTGCCCGGCTTCACGTCGCGGTGGATCAGCCCGCCGGCGTGCGCGGAGGCGAGCCCGGCGGCGGCCTGAGACCCGAGCTTGATCGCTTCGATGACGGACAGTCTGCCGACCCGTGCGAGCCGGCGGTCGAGGGATTCCCCGTTGACGAGCTGCATCACGAGGTACGGCAGGTTCGACTTCTCGTCCTCGTCGACCTGGTAGACCGCGACGATGTTGTCGTAGGAGACCGCCGCGGCCGAGCGGGCCTCCCGGCAGAACCGCTCGCGGGCCGTCACGTTGTTGGCCAGCTGGGGGTCGAGGATCTTGACCGCCACGTCCCGTTCGAGCTTCGGGTCGAAGGCGTGCAGGACGACGCCCATCCCGCCGCGGCCGAGCACCTTGATGATCTCGAACCGCCCGAGTTTCCCCAGCCGGCCGGGGGCGCTGGTCGGCGAGAGAAAGTCGAGCTTCAAGTCCGAGCCCACGCCCGGCGGGGTGGCCCCCGCCATGGTCTGGGTGACGGCCATCTCCGCGAGGTTGATCGCCTTCCAGTAGGCCGAGTTCGACGGCGGGCCGACGCGGTCGAGGTGGCGGACGACGTCCGAGGAAAAGCCGGGGGTTCCGGTCGTCGCCAGGGACTCCATCGCGCACTGGCAGCCGTCGCACTCCCCGAGGTGTTCGGTGACCTCGTCCGCGGTGGGTCCGGACAGGAGCCCCCGCAGCAGCGACGTCAGTTGGTCCCCGGACGGGCAGGGGGTGCGGCATCCGGATTTCGTCGAGGGGTGGTCGGCGGTCGTCATGGTCGGTCACTCGTCGCGGTCGGAAATCTACCACGCCTCGGCTTCGGCCTGCATCCGCTGGACTTCCTCGCGGAGGCGGGCAAGCACCCGGCTCTTCGCCACGTACACAGCCCCGGCGGACATTTTTAGCTCGGCCCCGACCTCCTGGGCCCCGACGCCGTCTACCGCGGTCCGCCAGAATGCCTTCCAGGTGTTCGGCTGGAACTCGTGCTTCACGCGGTCCATCGCCTTCGCGGAGAGTTGCCGCTGGTATTCCAAGTCCCAGTCCGGGTCCGTGTCGTCTTCCCGGTTCGGGATGGCGTCGAGCCGTTCCTGGGCCCCGGAATCTCCGGACGGCCGCGGCTTGTTCCGCTGGCCGTTCAGGAAGTTGTAAATCTTGTTCCGGGTGACGGTGTACAGCCACCCGCGGAACGTCCCCCGGCCGGGGTCGTAGTCCATCTTGTCGGCGTTCCGGGCCACGCTCCGAAGGACTTCCTGCATCAAGTCCGCGGCGTCCGCGTCCTGCAGCCCGCGCTTCCGCGCGAACCCGTAGACGACCGGGCCGTACAGCCCGACGAACTCACGCCAGGCGTGGGTGTCGTTGCCGTCCTTGATCCGGGCGAGCAGGGTGACACGGGTTTGCGGCGGTTCCGCCATCCGCGGCTTCCTGTCTTCAGAGTCTACCGTCGGAGCCGGCCCGCCTAACAGGGGAACCGTGTCCGGCCGCGGGATCGGCACGGAGTCGCCTTATTGTAGCTACCCGTCCACGAGTGCGGCCGTGAGCGAGTCGGGGATCGTGCGGAATGTCGAGGGCGGAAAGTCCCGCCTCACGGCACCGGCAAGCCGTCCAGAATCTTCTTCACAATCGCGTCCGATCTGAGGTCTTCCGCCTCCGCCTCGTAGGAGACCGCGACGCGGTGCCGGAGCACGTCCGGGGCAATTTGCTTCACGTCCTCCGGCGTCGCGTACCCGCGGCCGGCGAGGAAGGCGTGCCCCTTGGCGGCCCGGAGCAGGGCGATCGTGGCACGGGGGCTGGCCCCGGTCTGGATCAGTCCCGTCAGTTCCAGCTTGTACTCGGTCGGGTGGCGCGTCGCCCGCACGACGTCGACGATGTATTGCTTCACCTTCACGTCCGCATAGGTGTCGTCCACCGCCTTGCGGAGGGTCGCGAGTTCCTCGGCGGCCAGGGCGGGGGCGATCTCCGTGACGGAATCGACGCTGCCGACGCGGTCGAGGATCGCGAGTTCGTCGGACTTCGAGGGGTAGTCGATGAGCACCTTCAGCATGAACCGGTCGACCTGCGCCTCGGGCAGCGGGTACGTCCCCTCTTGCTCGATGGGGTTCTGCGTGGCGAGCACGAAGAACGGTTTCGGCAGGGGGTACGTGCCTTCGCCGATGGTGACCTGCCGCTCGGCCATCGCTTCCAGCAGGGCGGACTGCACCTTGGCCGGGGCGCGGTTGATCTCGTCCGCGAGGACGACGTTCGCGAACACCGGCCCCTGTTTCACGGTGAACTCGCCGGTGCTCGGCTTGTAGATTTGCGTCCCGATCACGTCGGCGGGGAGCAGGTCCGGGGTGAACTGCACGCGGGCGAACTTGAGGTGCAGCGCCCGCGCCACGGTCCGCACCGCCAGCGTCTTCGCCAGCCCCGGCACCCCTTCGAGCAGGACGTGGCCGTCGGTCAGCAGTCCGATGAGCAGCCGCTCGACGAGCTTCCGCTGGCCGACGAGCACGCCCTCGACGGCGGCGAAAAACGGGTCCAGCTTCGGGCGGAGGGATTCAGATGACATGGGGACAAAATAGCAGAAATTTTGACAGGATTACAGGATGAGCAGGATCTGAAATCTGTGTTCATCCTGTAATCTTGTCAAAACTCTTCGCTATTTTGACTTCGCGGGCTTGATCTTCACGTTGCGGAAGGCCACCGGGCCGTGGTCGGCCTGGATCATGAACGGGCCGGTGGGGGACTCCTTCTTCGACCAGTTGTGTCCCGTCGGCGTCTTCAGGTCCAGGTTCTCGTGGATGACGGTGCCGTTCAGCGTCGCCTTCACGATCTTCGCGTGCTCGCTCTTTTCGCCCTTCTCGTTGAACCGCGGGGCGAGGAAGGTGACGTCGAGCGTCTGCCACTCGCCGGCGGGCTTGGCGGCGTTCGCCTTCGGGGGGATCCCCTTGTCGATGTGGTGGTAGTTCGGCTTCAGTTCCGCCCGCGGGTAGATGCCGCCGCAGTCGTCGCCGGTGAGCTTGTCGTCCGGCTTGCCGAAGCTGTCGAGGATCTGAACCTCGTAGACCCCGTGGAACTTGATCCCGGAGTTGGACTTCTTTGCGATCAGGAACTCGACGTGGACTTCCAGGTCGCCGTACTGCTCCTTAGTGTACAGGTCGCCGACGCGGCCCTCATTGCCGTTGACCCAGATCGTGCCCGCGGCGTCCGCGGTCGCCTTGAGGCGGGTGTCCTTCTTCTCGGGGTCGAGGGCCACGTCCTTCGCCACGATCCAGTTCTTGTCCACCTTCTTCCACGGGGCCGGATCGCCGGCCTTGAGCTCGATCCAGCCGTCGTCCGCGGACAGTGTCGGTGCCAGGGCCAGGGTCAGGGCGAACGCGAGAAGACGCATGAGAGGCTCCGGGGAAGAACGTACCCGATTCCGGGGCGGGCTGTTATCATCAACCCCGTTCCCACCCGCCGGCAACGCCGATTTCCCACTTTCCTCCCGGGTTCCTCCCATGCGTGCCCTCCTCGCCCTCGCCCTGACCCTGTCGCCGACCGTGATTGGCGCGGCCGACCTGCCCCCGAGCGGGAAGTACTGGATGTTCATCGGCACCTACACCGGCAAGGGGGAGAAGGACAGCAAGGGCATCATGCGTTGCGAGTTCGACGCCAGGACCGGCAAGCTGACGCAACCCGAGGTGGCGGCGGAGGCGACGAACCCGTCGTTCGTGGCGATCTCGCCGAACGGAAAGAACCTGTACGCGGTCGGCGAGGCGGGCGGGCTCGGGCCGAAGAAGAACGAGGGGCCGGTGCTCGCGTACACGCTGGACGCCGCCACCGGGAAGCTCGCCCCGCTCGACGGGTCGAGCAGCGGCGGCCCCGGCCCGTGCCACGTCGCGGTGGACAACGACGGCAAGTTCCTCGTCGTTGCGAACTACGGCGGCGGCAGTTGCGCCACCTACAAGCTGAAGGCGGACGGCGGCATCGAGGCCCGCACCGGGTTCCAGCAGCACGTCAAGCCGGCCGACTACACCGGCAAGAACCCGCCGCGCGGCCACTGCGGGGCGTTCGACCAGACCGGGAAGTTCGTGCTCGTTTGCGACGCCGGCGTGGACAAGGTCTTCGTCTACAAGTTCGACCGCGACACCGGCGAGATCACCCCGAACGACCCGCCGACGATCGTGATGCCGGTCGGGTCGGCCCCGCGGCACATCCACATTTCCCGGGCGAACGACCTGGCGTTCGTCTGCGGCGAGGCGGATTCGACCGCGAACGTGGTGAAGCTCGACTTCGCGAACAACAAGTTCGAGGTGCTCCAGAGCATCAGCACGCTGCCGAACCCGGTGAAGGGGAACAGCACCGCGGAGGTCCGGTTCCACCCGAGCGGGAAGTTCGTCTACGTCTCGAACCGCGGGCACAACAGCATCGCCGCGTTCAAGTGGGAAGGCGGCAAGCTCTCCGCCATCGGCCACGCGACGGACGGCATCAAGATCCCGCGGAACTTCAACATCACGCCGGACGGCAAGTGGATGCTCGTCGCGAACCAGGACGGCAACGACATCGTCGTGTTCGCGATCGACGAGGCGACCGGCCTGCTGAAGCCGACCGGCGAGAAGGTCGCGGTCGGCCGGCCGGTGTGCGTGAAGTTTTTGGCGAAGCCGTGACGAGTTCACAGCAAAACGACGGAGAATACCCGTAAATGAATCGTTTTCGGGCCTGAAAGGCCCGCTCAACCAGCCCATGCCGAAGGCCTGGGAACGCTGGCCCTGACAGAGAAGCGTTAATGTCGCTATCCACCAGATTTGGCGAAGTATCTCTCCATGCGATGTGCGCCACTGAGTTCGATCCGCTCGTAAATGAGTTGTTTGGCCTGATCCGTCAGAGCGTGGCGAAAGGGGCTGTGCTCCGGGACGGCGTTCGTATCCCCTTCGGATGGACTGTTTTGTTGGTGCGTAAGGATGTGGGCGGATATCGCCTCTGTGAGCCCGATTTTGATGCCGACCCAGGCACAGATATACGGGAGAACCTTGATTTCAGCTTGTCCTGCTACCGTCGGCAACAGAGGTTGATCGCAGCCGTCGGGCTGAACCAGTGGCGGCCATTGACCTACAGCGACGACGTGTTTATTGAAAGCGGGGCGCTCAGTGACAATCAGGTCATCGCTCAAAGGATGAGCGATCCCCAGGGCGAGGAAGGTTGGTTCGTCTTCCGAATCCATGCCGGCAACTCGAAACCGACACTCGATCTCGCTACAGTTGGCGAACAGTTCGAACGTGTCCCGGTCTGGCATCTGGCGGCCGATCACCCAGCACTGTTTGATATGCTCGCCCTGCCAGTCGGTTACACAGTACGGGTGACTGGAGGGGTGATCGACGCAGTTCGGAATCCGGACGGGGAGGTCTGGACAACGGGAAATACCGCCTGACAAATTCGTTTCCGCGGCCGGTGCTTCACTCCACCGTTTCGAGCCACTTCTTCAGCAACTTCTTCAGCGTCCTCTGCTCCGCCTCGGTCAGCGCCGGCAGCGACTTCTCGGCCTCGGCGAACCGGGTCGCGGCGGCGGCGTCGGTCAGCCGGCGGCCCTTCGCGGTGAGTTGGACCACCACCCCGCGGCGGTCGGCCGGGTCGGGCTTCCGGGTGACCAGCCCGCGGTCTTCGAGCCGGGTCAGCCGGGCCGTCAGCCCGCCGCTGGTGAGGACGATCCACTTCAAGAGTTGCGTCGGGGTCATGCCCCCGTCCCCGCGGCGGCGGAGGGTGCCGAGGATGTCGAACTCCCCGAGGGACAGGCCGTGCCGCGCCAGGGCCGCGTTCGCGGTCCGTTCGAGGTGCCGGGCCAGCACCAGCGTGCGGCCGACGAGGTCCAGGGCGGACGGGTCCAGCCCCGGCAGCACCGCCTGCCACCCGCTGACCACGTCCCCGATCTTGTCCGGTGGGCTCCCCATGCGAAGTATCTTACCGCAAAGATTCTTGCCAGCAAGCAGCTTGACGGTAAGATACGGTCGTCCGGGGCACCGGCCCGCACCCCTTCCCGCGGAGTGACACCATGAAAGAGCTACACATCAGCGGCCTGCACGAGACCGCGGTCGAACGCGCCGACTACCCGCCGGACAAGGTCCGCAGCATCCTCGGCGGCGAGACCGTCGCCGTCATCGGGTACGGCGTCCAGGGCCGCGGCCAGTCCCTCAACATGCGGGACAACGGCGTCAAGGTCGTCGTCGGCCAGCGGAAGGGGGGCAAGGCCTACGACCTCTGCCTCCAGGACGGCTGGGTGCCCGGAACGACCCTGTTCGAGCCGGAAGAGGCCGCGGCGAAGGGGACGGTCATCCAGTACCTGCTGTCCGACGCCGGCCAAAAGGACATGTGGCCGAAGATCAAGCCGCACCTGACGGCCGGCAAAGCCCTGTACTTCTCGCACGGTTTTTCGGTGGTCTACAACGACCAGACCGGCGTCGTGCCGCCCAAGGACATCGACGTGATCCTCGTCGCCCCGAAGGGCTCGGGCACGACGGTCCGCCGGCTGTTCCTCGAAGGCCGCGGCATCAACAGCAGCTTCGCCATCCACCAGGACGCCACCGGCAAGGCCCGCGACCGGGCCTTGGCTCTGGGTGTCGCGATCGGGTCCGGGTACCTGTTCGAGACGACCTTCCAGAAGGAAGTCTTCAGCGACCTGACCGGCGAGCGCGGGGTGCTGATGGGCGCGATCTACGGCCTGTGGCTCGCCCAGTACGAAGTGCTCCGGGAGAACGGCCACAGCCCGAGCGAGGCGTTCAACGAGACGGTCGAGGAGGCGACGCAGTCCCTGTACCCGCTGATCGCGGAGAAGGGGATGGACTGGATGTACGCGAACTGCTCCACGACCGCCCAGCGCGGCGCGCTCGACTGGTTCAAGCCGTTCCGCGACGCGAGCAAGCCGGTGTTCGAGAAGCTGTACCAGTCCGTGAAGTCCGGGGAGGAGACCCGGCGGACGCTGGAGGCGAACAGCAAGCCGGACTACCGGCAGTCTCTGGAAAAGGAACTGAAGGAGATCGCCGAGAGCGAAATGTGGAAGGCCGGGGCCTGGGTCCGGTCGCTGCGTCCGGAGCGCGCCGGCGAGAGCGAATCGAAGTAGCACTAAATCGATCTTGATTCCTTCCACGCACCCCCAGACCTCTCCCTGGGGGTGCGTGCTTATATATTGACGCAATCATACACCTGTCTTGACTTCCAGTTCTTATTGGCAGTTGCACGCTGATCGGATCGAAGTCGATTTTCCTGTCGCGGGCGTCCGATCGTTCGGGCCAATGGAGTCCCCGTCGTACCCGTTCAGAATTCCCCGGAAATCTGCGGAAAAGGTTCGGGCCACGCCCGTCGCCGTAACTCGGTCCGTGCCCCGTCGTTCGGCACGAGTCACCGCACGTAGCCGGTGTCAAGGCCACTTCCGCCACTGACACACCCTTGACACTGCCGAAAGTGTGTCACTATGATGCCTCGGATTCACTGCAGATCGGGTTCGCCTCGCTCACTCCTTTAGGCGAACTCAACCGTTCTCAGTTTGACGCCTCCAGCCCTCAACCGCCCGGATTTTCAGGCGGTGGAAGAATATTTTCGGTGTGACGGGAAACCGGCCCTTCAGGCCGGCCGGTTTTCTGCCCACCCGAGGAGTCCCCGATGTCGTCTCCCAGCACGATCGCGGAATTCCGCTCCCAGTGGCTGCCGCACGTGACGGACGACGGGCTGGCCCGATTGGTCTCCCTGCTGGAATCGGCGAGCCCCTTGCTCATCCACGGGGCCTTTACGCGGGCGTTACCGATGGGGTGCCTCGCGTCGCACATCGCCTGGAACCATCCGACGGCCCGACACCTGAACGAGGAAGCCGGCGTCTGCTGGCTCACCAGGGTGGCGAATCTCAACCCCGCGACGTCTGCCGTCATTCAGGCGTGGGACCAGTCGGGCGTTCACGACTGGGACTTGCGCTCCGGGTTGTTGGCCGCATGCCGGGACGAACAAACCACTCGACGCGCGACCCCTGCTGCGACCGAACCCGCGGAATTCGTTGGCGAACCGTGCGGGGCGTGCTAGAGGAACAGGTTGGGGACACGCCGACTCGCCCGCCGGCCACCCCGACGAGTCTCTCCCCATGCTGGCCCGCCGCCTCGAACCCGAGTTGATGGACACCCCCGAGGACGCCCGCGACTACGACGCGATGGACCACTCGGCCGTGAACCGCGTCTTCGTGTCCGACTTCCTCCAGTTCCGCCCCGATTCCCCGGGCCGCATCCTCGACGTCGGCACGGGCACGGCTCAGATCCCAATCGAACTCTGTCGCCACACCACCGCCGAGGCGGTCGTCGCCCTCGACGCCGCCGGGGAGATGCTGAAGCTGGCCCGCGTCAACGTCGCCCGGGCCGGGTTCGATGCGCGGATCCAACTCGTCGACGGGAACGCGAACCACCTCCCGTTCCCGACGGGCGCGTTCGCCGCCGTCATCTCGAACAGCATCGTCCACCACCTGCCCGACCCCTACGTCTCGTTCACCGAGATGGTGCGGGTGTGTCGACTGGGCGGGCACGTCTTCGTCCGCGACTTGCTCCGGCCGGACGACGAACCCACGCTCGAACGCCTCGTCGACACGTATGCCGGCGGCGCGAACGATCATCAGCGAAAAATGTTCGGCGACTCCTTGTGGGCCGCCCTGACGCTTGCGGAGGTGCAGTCGCTCGTGGCCCAGCTCGGCTTCCCCCCGGCGACCGTCGCGCAGACCTCCGACCGGCACTGGACGTGGTCCGCGGTGACCTCGTGACCGGGTGGCTCGCCCGGACCGGGGACTGGTCCTATTTCTCGGCCCGCGGGGTGCTCGCGGCCGCGGGGGTCGTGCCCCGCCCGGGTTTGTGGCTGAGGCCGTTCTACGGCGTGCTCGTCGGCGGGCTGCCGCTCGCCGTCGTGACCGGCCTCGCGCTGGGCGTCGTGATCTGGATTCACACCCGCGGCCTGCTCGAACGCACCGGGTCCGGGGCGGTCGAACTCCTTCCCACGTTTCTGGCGGCGGCCGTGCTGCTCGAACTCGCGCCGCTCGGGGCCGGGCTCATCGTGGCGGCGCGGACGGGGGCGAGTCTCGGGGCGGAACTCGCGGCGATGCGGGTCGGGGAGCAGGTCGACGCCCTCGAACTGCTGGGCGTTTCGCCGATGCGACGGCTCGTCGGGCCGCGGGTGCTGGCCTGCGTGCTGGCGGTGCCGGTGCTGCACGTCCTCATCGCGGCCATCGCGATCGGCAGCGGCTACCTCGCGGAATCGGTCGCCGGGCACACCACCTGGCTCGGGTATCAGGCGGCGGTGTTGCGCGAACTCCGACTGCACGAAGTGGTGCCAGCGGGAATGAAGACGTTCGCCTTCGGCGGGTTGATCGGCTGCACCGGGTGCTTCGTCGGGCTGACCGCCCACGGCGGCTCCGAAGGCGTCGGCAGGGCCGCGACCGACGGCGTCGTGGCGTGCGTGCTGCTGGTGCTGGCGGCGGACGTGTGGCTCGTCGGCGCGATTCAGGTCTTGCTGTGAGTGGCCCCGTCGTTCTTGCCGGTGGTGACGGTCACGTCCGCAGTTTCCCGTAGTTTTCCGGCCAGAAACGAGGCCTCGTCCGGGTCGCGGCACACGGCGAAGACGGTCGGCCCCCACGACGACTGGCCGCAGCCGAGGGTGCCGAGGGTGCGGATTCGCGCGACCGCGTCATCCACGCCCGCCGATGCGTAGACCCCATTCTGGTCGGGGGCGAACGGGTCGCCGGCGGTACGGTTGAACTCGTGGAGCGCCGAGCCGAACGCGAGGAAGTCGCGTTCGAGCAGCGCGGGCACGAGCCCGAGCAGGGCGAGCCGGGCGAGTTTCTCCGTCGTGCGAAGGGCGGCGTCCGGGGATCGAGTGCGGGCGAACGCGGCGCGTTCTCGGTCCCCGTGACACCCCGGTGTCACCCGCGGCCGGGCCAGCACGATCGGCCACCCCGACGGCCACGCGAGGCGGGCGAGCGGGAGGCCGACCGCGGTGCCGTCCGACTTCCCGCCGTCGACGATCAACCCGCCGTGGGCGAAGCCGTGGACGCCGATCCCGGAGCGGTCCCCGCGGCCGACGAGCGTCGCGACACCCCGGGCCGTCAGCGACCTCCGGAGTTCCGTCGCGACCGCGGTGCCGACGGCCATCCCGAGTTGCGTCCCCACCCCGAGGCCGACGTGTTCCGGAGGGCACCGTTCCACTTCGACGCGGAATGACACCCTGCTGTCACTGACTCGCCGCGCGAAGGCGAGTGCCCGGTCCGCGAGGGGGCCGACCGCTTCCCACTCCTCGGCGCGTTCGACGCGGACCACGATCTCCGGGTCGTTGACCATGACGCCGACGCCGCCGAACTTGCGGACGGGGGTGCCGTCGGGCCAGTGGGCGAGCCCGTCGACGGGGACGTGGAACAGCCCGAAGTGCAGGCGGGAGCCGGTGACGACGCGGGTCATCGGGCCGCCTCCGCGACGTGGGTTTCGAGGAACGCCACCGCCTCCAGCTCGGCCGGGCCGCCGGTCTTGTCCACGATCACGCGGAGTTTCCGGTACTCGGCGGCGATCTCGTCGCGCGGGATCAGGTGCAGCCGGGTCGCGAAGATGGCCGCTTCGAGGACGGCGTTCTTCGCCCGGTTGAAGCCGAAGAAGTCGCGAACCGTGCGGGAACACACGACCTCCGCGTCGATCCGCACCCGTTGCTCGGCGTCGTCGAAGTTCGCCACGCGGAACTCGAAGTACCGGCACGCATCGGTCAGCACGAATCCGTTCACCTGCTCCGCCGGCCGGGTCGCGGGGAACGGGGCGACCATCCCGACGGCGGCCTTCGCCAGCAACAGGACATCGTCCGTGACGTGTAGCACCCCTTCCGGCCGCATCCGCAAGTTGCGATACGTCTGCGACGTGGGGAACGGCCGGAGCAGGAACCGCGCGAACCCCGGCCCGTCCACCCGCGGCCCCATCGGGGCGACGTGCGGCGAGCCGTCGTCATTCGTGGTCGTCACCAATCCTTCGAGAATCACTTTTGTAGTGCCCTGAGTAATCCCGCCGCCTTGTGCAGCGTTTCCTCGTACTCGCGGTCGGGGTCGCTGTCGGCGACGATGCCGCCGCCGACGGGGAACTGCACCCACCCGCGGCCGGCCGTGAACGTGCGGATCAGGATATTCGTGTCCATCGCCCCGTCGAACCCGATGAACCCGACGCTGCCGCAATAAGGCCCGCGCGCGGTCGGCTCCAGTTCCGCGATGATCTCCATCGCCCGCACCTTCGGGGCCCCCGTCACGCTGCCGCCGGGGAACGCCGCCCGCAGCAGGTCGAACGGCGTCATGCCGGGCCGCAGTTTGCCGCGCACTTCGGAAACGAGGTGGTGAACGTACCGGTACGTTTCCAGTTCGCACACCCGCGGCACCGTGACGCTGCCGTACTCGCACACCCGGCCGAGGTCGTTGCGAAGCAGGTCGACGATCATCACGTTCTCGGCCCGGTCCTTGGCGTTTTCCCCGAGTTCGACGGTCAGCGCCTCGTCCTCCCGCGGCGTCCCGCCCCGGCGTCGCGTCCCCTTGATCGGCTGCGTGACGACCTCCCCCTCCGGCGACACTTGAAGAAACCTCTCCGGTGACGCGGACACGATCTGGAAGTCGCCCGCGTCGAAGTAGCACGCGAACGACGCGGGGTTGAGCTTCCGCAACCGGCCGTACAGTTCGAGCGGGTGTTCCGTCAGCGGCGCGAGCAGCCGTTGCGAGAGGTTGACCTGGAACACGTCCCCGGCGTGGACGTACTCGATGGCGCGACGCACCGCGTCGCGGTAGCCGGCGGGGGAGAAGTTGGAGAGGACACTTCTTGAACCGGGTACAAGCCACTGCTGATTCGACCAGAAGGTGGCAGTTGATTTCCCTTCGGCATCTGCGTTTGCAAGTTGAGGCAACTTCGTAGTAACCGGCCGATTGAGTAACTCGCGAATCTGAATGAGGCGTTCGATCTCGGCCTCTCGTCCGACCAACCAAGCCCGGTTGACATGGTGGTCGAATCCGATGACCCATGAGTATCTTCCGACTGCCAAGTCGGGCACGGGCAGGTCGTCAGTCGGTGTGCTCGGGATGTTCTCAAATTCCCGATGAAGCCCGTACCCGAACATTCCCGCTAGGCCACCCCGAAAGGGTGGGAGTTGATCTGGATAGGTGCTGGAAGTCGTATAAAAACTCGCACTTGCGTCAGTGAGAACGCTCGGCTGAGTTCCTGCCTTAACACGACCGTGGTTCCATTGATATGGGTCCGCCATCACATACGAATACCGCCCGCGTTGCGGGTGGCGGTCGGCGGAGTCGAGGAAGAGCAGGTGCGGGAGGTGGGCCAGCTTTCGCGCGACGTCCCACGGGTCGGGGCACGGGACCAGTTCTTCGACCAGCGGCGTCATGGGGAAATTCTACTGAGTCGGTTCCGCAGGAAACCGTCGCCGGCGACGCGGATCAACCGGCGAACCATCACCTCATTCGGTTCCCGGCTCGATTCCGGGAGGTCGGAGGCTTGAACCGAAAACTCGTTGAGACGATCAACACTGCCTCACCGGCCGGTCGAACTTCGCGCCGGTTCGCCGGTTCCCCGCCGTCCCGCCGCTTGCGATCCCTGCTGACCCGCGGTCCGCAGGCGTTTCAACTCGCCGCCGTTACGCCGCCGCCTAGAATTCGCCTCTGACTCTGCATTCCCCACAAGGACACACGCAATGGCGACCCCCACCGCCGACATCGGGCTGATCGGCCTCGCCGTCATGGGCGAGAACCTCGTTCTGAACATGGAATCCCACGGGTTCACCGTGGCCGTCTTCAACCGGACCACCGCCAAGGTCGACGAGTTCGTCGTCCACGGCCGCGGGAAGGGGAAGAAGATCGTCGGCTGCCACACCGTTCAGGACCTGATCGCCACCCTGAAGCGGCCGCGGAAGATCATGATCATGGTGAAGGCCGGGGCCGCCGTGGACGCGGTCATCGACGAACTCGCGCCGCTGCTGGAGAAGGGGGACATCCTCATCGACGGCGGCAACACGCACTTCCCGGACACGACCCGGCGGCAAAAGGCCCTCACCGCGAAGGGCATCCTCTACATCGGCACCGGCGTCAGCGGCGGCGAGGAAGGGGCTCTCAAGGGGCCGTCGATCATGCCGGGCGGCGACCCCGCGGCGTGGCCGGCCGTGAAGCCGATCTTCCAGGCGATCGCCGCGAAGGTGAAGGACACCGACGGGTCCGACGCCGCGTGCTGCGACTGGGTCGGGCCGGAAGGGGCGGGGCACTTCGTGAAGATGGTCCACAACGGCATCGAGTACGGCGACATCCAGCTCATCTGCGAGTCGTACAACCTGCTGAAGGACCTCGCGGGCTTCGGCGCGCCGGAGCTGCACAAGACCTTCGCGAAGTGGAACACCGGCCCGCTCGACAGCTACCTCATCGAAATCACCCGCGACATCTTCGGGTACACGGACCCGGAAACGGGCAAGCCGCTGGTCGACTTCATCCTCGACACCGCCGGCCAGAAGGGGACCGGGAAGTGGACCGTCGACGCGGCCACCGACACGGGCACGCCGTTGACGCTGATTTCCGAGGCGGTGTTCGCCCGCTGCCTGTCCGCCCAAAAGGACCAGCGGGTCGCCGCGTCGAAGGTGCTCGCCGGGCCGACGCTGGCGAAGGTGACGGACGTCGAGCAGTTCGTCGACGACGTGGAAATGGCCCTGTACGCCGCGAAAATCGTGAGCTACGCCCAGGGGTACGCCCTGATGGCGGCCCAGGCGAAGGAGAGCGGCTGGACGCTGAACAACGGCGGCATCGCGCTGATGTGGCGGGGCGGCTGCATCATCCGCAGCGCGTTCCTCGGCAAGATTAAAGAGGCGTTCGACAAGAACCCGACGCTGGCGAACCTGCTCGTCGACCCGTACTTCGCGGCGGAAATGGGCCGCGCCCAGGCCGGCTGGCGGCGGGCGGTCGCGACCGCCGCGATCAACGGCATCCCGCTGCCGGCGATCTCCAGCGCCCTCGCCTACTACGACGGCTACCGCACGGCCCGCCTTCCGGCGAACCTGCTGCAAGCCCAGCGCGACTACTTCGGGGCCCACACCTACGAGCGGACGGACAAGCCCCGCGGCAAGTTCTTCCACACGAACTGGACCGGCCGCGGCGGCACCACCGCGAGCACGACGTACAACGTGTAAATCGAGTGATGACGATGAACCAGACACTCATCGACCTTGATCATCAACACGTCGCGGCCGCATTTGACCGTCAAATGCGGCTCGCGGATTTTCTAGAACGTGAAGCCCCTCAAGCCCCGCGGAACGAGACGGTCTCGAAGGGACGGACTTCGTGAGCTGTCTGGGGGAGTTTGACTCGCTCAGAAGACTTCTTCGGCTGATGGCGACGCTGAATCCGGAATCCTGATTCCCTTCAGCAGCGCGTTTTCGAGTAGGTTGTTTGCTCAGACAAACCTCGCGTCTCTTTCCAGTCTCGCCCGGATTCCGATTGCGAAGCCCGCAAACGCGGGATATGTTTAGATTGTCGACACCCCGCCTGTTGTCTCATCCCCGCCTCGCTTCGTCCCCCAGAGGACCGAATCATGCTGACCTTCCTCGGCGCACGCCAACGCTTCTGCGACAACGTCTCCCGCCGGAACTTCCTGCAAATCGGCGCGTTCGGGGCCGGCCTGACCCTCGCGGACCAACTCCGCGTGCGGGCCGCGACCGCGAAAGCCAGCCCGTCCGCGGCCTCGCCGAAGGCGGCGATCATGGTCTACCTGCCCGGCGGCCCGAGCCACATCGACACTTACGACCCGAAACCGGACGCCCCGGCCGAGTTCCGCGGCGAGTTCGCGACGATCCCGACGAACGTCCCTGGCGTGTTGCTCTCCGAGCACCTGCCGATGCAGGCCCGGATGATGGACAAGATCGCCGTCGTGCGGTCGCTCGTGTCCGTGGATGAACACTCGGACTCGTATGTGATGACGGGGTTCACCGAGAACGCGAACCGCACCCAGGGGCACCCATCGGTCGGGTCCGTGGTCTCCAAGCTGCGCGTCGGCAACGCGGACATCCCGCCGTTCGTTTCGCTCCGCGGCATGAGCATCGGCACCGAGCCCGGCTACCTCGGCGCGGCCCACCGGCCGTTCACCCCGGACGGCGCGGGGCTGAACAACCTCCGGTACGCGAGCGGCGTCCCCGCCGGCCGGCTCGACGACCGGAAGGACTTGCTCGCCCGGTTCGACACCGCCCGCCGGGAGGTCGACGCCAGCGGCGCGATGAAGGGCATGGACGTGTTCAACCAGCGGGCGTTCGACATGATCGCGTCCGGGACCGTGCGGAAGTGCCTCGACCTGAAGAACGAAGACCCCCGCACCCGCGACCGGTACAAGGGCGTCGAACAGTTCCTGACCGCCCGCCGGCTCGTCGAGGCGGGCGTCGGGTGTGTCACCCTCAGCTACGGCGGGTGGGACACGCACGAAAACAACTTCAAGCAGCTAAAGCCGCAAGTGCCGATGCTCGACCGCGGGGTCGCCAACCTGATTCAAGACCTGCACGACCGCGGGATGCAGGACGACGTGGTCGTCGTCGTCTGGGGCGAGTTCGGCCGGACCCCGAAGATCAACGGCAACGGCGCGGGCCGGGACCACTGGTCCCCCGTGATGAGCGCGATGGTCAGCGGCGGCGGGCTGAAGATGGGGCAGGCGGTCGGCACCAGTTCCGCCCGCGGCGAGTACCCGAAGGACCGGCCGTACAAGGTGCCCCACCTCCTCGCGACGATCTACAAGGCCCTGGGCATCGACCCGGCGATGACCTTCCCCAACGGCAGCGGCCGGCCGATGTACGTCCTCGAAGACCGGGACCTGGTGACGGAACTCATCTGAGTCCAAGCCCCTCGCTCCGCGAGGGGAAGTCCTTCGGCGTAATCCTCAAGTTCCCCCCAACCGTTGCCGATCAACCCCCGGACGAGCGCGGCCCCGCGCTCGCGGCTCCGGTCCGGGGGTGAATGTGGCTCCGAAACTCTCCCTGGTCATTCCCGCGTACAACGAATCCGCCCGGCTGCCCCGATTCCTGGCCGACGTACGCCCGTACCTCGACGCCGAGTACCCCGGCGATTACGAGGTCGTCGTCGTCGACGACGGCAGCCGCGACGGCACCGGGTGGGAACTCGGGGCGATCGCGGACCGGTGGGGCGAGTTGCGGGTCTTGCGGCACCCGGTGAACCGCGGCAAGGGGGCGGCCGTGCGGACCGGCGTCCTCGCGGCCGAGGGGCGGACCGTCCTGTTCGCGGACGCGGACGGGGCGACGCCGATCTCCGAGGAGTGGCGGCTGGCGGCCGCCCTGGCCCGCGGCGCGGACGTGGCCGTCGGCTCCCGCGCGGTCGCCGGGCCGGGGGTCTACCGGGAGCGCACCCGCAAGCGGGCCGCCGCCGGCACCGCCTTCGCCTGGATCGCCCGGCAGGTACTCGGCCTGTCCGTCCGCGACACCCAGTGCGGGTTCAAGATGTTCGACCGGTCCGCCGCCCGGGACCTGTTCACCCTCACGCGGGAAACCGGGTACCTGTTCGACCTGGAAGTCCTCGCCGTCGCCCGTCGGCTCGGGCTGCGGGTGGACGAGGTGGCCGTCTCGTGGGCCGACCAACCCGGTTCGAAGGTGAGCCTCGCCCGGGACGGCTGGAAGATGGCCCGCGGCCTGTGGACCGTCCGAGCCAACGTCGCCGGCCTCGCCCTCCCGGCCCGGACCGCCGCCCGCCGCGCGGCGTAGCGGCTTCTCGTTCGATCCGTCCTTCGGACCTGCCGGGGCCGCCGCTCCGGCAGATCGGTGGCGTCGGTCGACCGCGATCACCGCACGAACGCGAACTGCTTCGTGTTCAGGATCGCGTGGACGAGGGCATCAACCGAGTGGCCGCGGTCGGCGGCCGCGACCCACGCCGCCCGCTCGGCGGCCGTCGGCTTCCGTGCCAGCAGGGCGAGGAAGACAGCGTCCGCCCGCTCGTCCGGTGATTCGGCACGGTTGACGAACACCATCAGCGGGGAATACCGCGACAGTACGCCCTTGTCGGTCATCAGGTCGCTGTTCAGCAGCAGCAACGCCTGCGGGATGGTCGCCGTGCGGTTCGCGTTCTCGACGAAGTCGCGGTCGCTCTGCCCCATCGTCCGCAGGAAGTGACCCCGCGGGGCCGGGCTCTCCAGTTCCGACGCGCGGACCCACTCGCCGCGGCCCCGCTCGCAGTGGGCGACGAACCCCGCCCGGTCGGCCCCGGCGAAGCCGAGCTTCTCGGCGAGTGCGGCCAGCCGCTCCCGCTCGGCCTTCGCCGCGGCGTCCTTCTCCGCCTGCGTCTTTGGGGCCGGCCCGTACCCCGGCACGTACATCCGCCGCCACGTCTCCGAGGTCAGGATGCGGGGGTTCGGGTGGACCTCGTAGGTGGGGTCGGGGACGGCCACGGCGGACGGGCCGGCGTGCTTCTTGGCGAGGTTGTCGAGCAGCGGCACGATGAACCCGCGGGCCAGGGCCTCGCCCCGCTCGCGCGAGATGTCGCTTTCCTGTCGGGCGAGGTCTCGATACCGGTCGGTTTCGCCGGTCCGCTTCGCGACCACCATCGCCTCGCGGATCGCCCGCTCCCGCTGCGCGAGTTCCCGCTCCTGCAGCAGCCGGGCGGCGGCCATGTCCAGCAGTTTCTCTCCGTCGAACGCGAGGTAGGCCTCGAACGCCATCTTCGAGACGTTGACCCGCCGCTCGTCGCGGGCCTCCCGGTCGCGGTCCCGGGCGTCGGGCTCGTGGCTGACCAGGGCGACGACCGAGTCCCACAGTTGCTCGGCAGACATCCGGCGGAGGACCGGGCCGGTGAAGTGGTACGCGCTGCCGCGGGCGAACTCTTCCCGGCTGACGGCCGACTGGTACGCCCGGGTGTTGGCCACGGCGGCCAGGACGAACTTCAGGTCGTAGCGGTGGTCGACCATCAGCCGTTCGAGGTAGGCTTCCACGTCCGGGGCCGTCGCCTTCGTGTCGTCGTGGAGGTCGTCGAACGCCTCGGTCAGCGGGACGCCGAACATCTCCCGCCACAGCCGGTTGACGACCACGCGGGTGAACCGCGGGTTCTTGGGCGACGCGACCCAGTCGGCGAACGCCGCGGCCGGGTCCTGCCCGGGGGCGACCTCGGCCGGCGACCCCAACGGCGTCGCGGGACGCATCACGTCGAACGGCTTGCCGTCCTTCTCCTTGAAGTCGTGGGGGAGCTTGAGCACCCGGCCGGGGTCGCGGTCGAGCCCGACGGGGCTGAACAGTTGGCCGACGCACCCCTTGATGACGCCCGCGATCCCGCGGGTCTCGATCGCGTCGAGCCGGGCCTTCTTCCGGTCCGCGGCCGCCGTCCCGCCGTCCGCGGCGGCGGCCTTCTCCTTCAGGTAGTCGGCCTGGATCGCCTGCTCCCGCGCGCGGATGGCGGCCCGCGCGGCGGCGAACGGCTCGTTCACCGACTTCGTGCCGTAGGTGTACGCGGCCAGGCGGTAGAACTCGGTCTGCTTCCACCGGTCGAACGGGTGGTCGTGGCACTGCGCGCACTCGATCCGGGTGCCGAGGAAGATGCGCGACGTGATCGCCATGTTGTCCAGCGGCATGTCCGGGTCGCGGTGGTAGTACCCCACCGCGGCGTTGTCCCAGGCGTAGCCCTTCGCCGCGAGCAGGTCCCGGACGAACCGGTCGTAGGGCTTGTTCGACCGCAGGCTGTCCCGGATGTACGTGCCGTACACGGCCTCGATCACGTTCGCCTGGTTGACCGACCGGGACTTGTACCGCAGCACGTCCGCCCAGAGGTGGAAGAACCGGGCGACGTAGCTTTCCCTGGCGAGGAGGTCGTCGATCAGCGCGGCCCGCTTGTCGGGGGCGGCCGAGCGGAGGAAGGCGGTGGCCTCGTCGCCGGTCGGGATGCGGCCCGCGAGGTCCAGGTAGATCCGGCGGACGAACACCTCGTCGGGGATCGGCGGGTTCCGCCCGACCCCGTTCGCCTTCCAGTGGGCTTCGAGCAGGGCGTCGATCTCGGCGGCGGCCTTCGCGGCGGGCCGGTCGGGGGCCGGGGCGGCGGCGAGAAGGAGCAGGCAGGCGGCGACACCGCCGGGTAGAGCGAGCATGGCAACCTCGGGGCGGGAGATCAGGAGAAGAGTTTCACGGCCGGCTTGCCCTTGTCGGCGACCTTGAACGGCCGCCGGGTCGGGGAGAAGACGACCTCGTCGAGCGGCAGCCCGAGGGCGTGCCCGATCGTCGCGTTGAAGTCGGGGATGGTCAGCGCGTCGTCGGCGACCTCCTCCCCCGTCTTGTCCGTGCGGCCGTAGACCGAGCCCGGGACGACGCCGCCCCCAAAGAGTGCGGCGGAGAACGCCTTCGGGTAGTGGTCGCGGCCGAGGCTCGTGTTGATCTTCGGGGTCCGCCCGAATTCCGTCGCGACGACGACGAGCGTGTCCTTCAGCAAGCCGCGGTCGTCCAGGTCGCTCACGAGGCTGGCGAGCCCGCCGTCTAGTTGCCGGCACAGGTCCGGCGTGACGACGAAGTTCCCGGCGTGCGTGTCCCACCCGTGCAGGCTGACCTCGACGAACCGGACGCCCCGCTCGACCAACCGGCGGGCGAGGAGGCACCCCTGGCCGAACGGCTCCTTGCCGTAGGCGTCGCGAACCGCGGGCTTTTCCTGGGCGAGGTCGAACGCCGCGACGTCCCGGCTCGCCATCATCTTGACCGCGCCGTCGTAAGCCTCGGCGTGGGCCGCCACCCCGCCCTGGGTCGGGAACTCCTTGACGAACTCGGCGTCGAGGTCGGCCGCGAGCCGCAGGCGGTCGCGGAGGCCGTCCGCGGACAGCCCCTTGAGCCGCTCGATGTCGCGGAGCCCGTTCGCGGGGTTGTTCACGAACAGCGGCGAGTGCGACGGCGGGAGGAACCCGGCACCGGGGTGGCGGCTCGCATTCCCGACGTAGACCATCGCCGGGAGCGACGGGTTCCCCGCCCCCTGGAAGTGGCTCAGCCACGCCCCCATCGACGGGTGGCTGATCGTCCCCCGGAGTTGGTAACTCGTGTGCATGAAGTAGTTGCCCTGCTCGTGCGCCCCCTGGGTGGACGTCAGCGAGCGGACGACCGCCCCGCAGTGCATGAGCTTCGCCGTGCGGGGGAGGTACTCGCCGAGTCGGATCGCGTCCGCACTGCTCCGGATGGTTTCGGTGGGTCCGGCCACCTCGCCGCCCTTCGGGTCCCACGTGTCCACGTGACTCATCCCGCCGTCCATGTACAGGTAGATCACGTTCTTCGCGCGGCGGGCGGGACCGCCGGGCCGCGGGGCGGGGGCCGCTTCCGTGGCGAAGATCGCCCCGGGGAGCAGGCCGACCCCGAGGAACGAGCGGGCGGCACAGGCGAGGAGCCGACGGCGGGTCAGGTCGTCGGCCCGGCGGAGCGGGTCGGGCATGGTCGCGTTCTCCGGGAGGCGGGAAGGGCGGGGATGTCGCGTTCAGAGAGAGTTGGTCGCGGCCCGGCGGAATCTGCCTGGGTTCGGCGATTTTTTCTCGGTTCTCTGCCGCCCCGCGCTGCGGACAAGAATGTGGCGGGGAACGGCGCGAATTCTCGGCAGGTTCGCCCGGCCCGCGACCATAGATTGATGCGACCCCGCGCCGCGGGGCCGGGAGACACCCGTGGACGACGACCGTTCCCGCCGATTCGTGATGTTGTTCGCGCGGCACGAGCGAGACCTGTACCGGTACGTCCTGAATCTGTTGCCGTCGCCGGCCGACGCCGAGGACGTGGTGCAAGAGGCGGCCGCGGCGGTGTGGCAGAACTTCGACACCTTCGACCCCGACCGCCCGTTCCTCCCGTGGGCGTGCCGGTTCGCGTACCACCAGGTGCTGAACTTCCGCCGCCGGCAGAAGACGCACCGCCGGCTGTTCAGCGACGCCGTGGTCGAGGCGCTGGCCGCCGAGTGGTCCGCCCACGCGACCGGGGCGGACGCCCGGCGGGAGGCGCTGGACGGCTGTCTGGGGAAGTTGCCCGCGACGGACCGCGACCTCGTCCGGCTCCGCTACACCTCGGAGGAGGATGTCGCGCGGCTGGCCGAGCGGACCGGGCAAACCGCGAACGCGCTCTACAAGGCGCTCCAGCGGATCCGCAAGGCTCTGCTGGACTGCATGACCCGCACCCTCGCCCAGGAGCGATGACCGATGTCCCGTCCGCTGCCGCCCGACCTCGCGGGGCTCTTTTCGGAACTGGTCGAAGGGACCATCGCCGACGAGCGGTTCGCGGACCTGAACGCCCGACTGGAGGCCGACCCGGAGGCGCGGCGATTGTACGCGGAGTACGTCGAACTTCACGACGCGCTGGGCCGCCGCTGGTCCGAGGCTCCGCCCCCGGTCCCTTCGACCTCTCGCCGAGGCGGGCGGAGAATGCTCGCGGCGGTGGCCGGGTTGGCGGGCGTCGTCGTCCTGGCGGTGTTCCTCCGACCCCGCCCCGGCCCCGCGCCCGACCTCGCGGCCAGCGGGGGGGCACCGTTCGCGACCCTCGTCGCGGCCCAGGGGGCGGTCTGGGCGGACCCGAACGTCGACCTCGCTCTCGCCGCCGGACAACTCCCGGCGGTCGGGCTTCGGCTCGACGCCGGGACCGCCGAGTTTCTTCTGGCGAACGGGGCCACCGTGGTCGCCCGCGGCCCCGCGGCGCTCCGATTCCCGGCCGGCGGGCGGGTGGCCGTGGACCTCGGCCGGGTGTTCTGCCGGTGCCCGACCCCGTCGTCCCGCGTGATCGTCGAGACGCCGGCCGGAGAAGTGATCGACCTCGGGACCGAGTTCGCGGTCGAATCCCGGCCGGACCGGACCGCCCGGGTGTCGGTCGTCAGTGGCGAAGTGAAGGTCGGATCGGCCGCCGGGCCGTCGCTCCGTCAGGGCCAGTCGGCCGAGGTGCGGGCCGACGGGATCCTCGTCGTCCGCACCCTGACCGCGGCCGAGTTGGCCGAGCTGGGTGCCGCCACGGTGACGGCCGATCAACCGCTTCCGGCCGGGGAGAACCGACTCGGCGACCCGGGCTTCGACCGCGGGCTGACCCCGGACGCCTGGAACGGGACCGAGGGCCACCTGTCGTCCGACCCGCGCGGCCGGGACGGCCGCGGGGTCCGGGTGTCGGCCGGCGGGTTCGCCTCGTTCCCGCTGTGTCGACAGCGGGTTCGGGCGGGCGACCTCGGGGGGAAGCTGATCGTCGCCTCGGTGTGGGCCGCCACCCCGGCCGACGACCCCCTCTCGCCGGGGCAGTTCGCCGGGCTCAAGGTCGCGTTTCTGGACGCCCACGGCCGGGAGTTCGGGTTCGTCAAGCAGCACCTGCTCACGAGCCGCCCCGTGCCGGACCGGTTCGAGCAGGCCCGGCTGGCGGCCGTCGCCCCGGCCGGCACCGCCTCGGTGTCGGTGCAGTTGATCCTGTACGCGGCCCGCCGTCCCACGGGGTCCGTGGTGTTCGACGACGCCTCGCTCCGGTTCGTGGATCCGACACCCGCACCGTGATACGGACCCCCCGGCCGGAGCAGGGCGGCAAACCTCGAACGGTCGGTTCACCGAACGCGGCGTTCCCAGACCGTCCCGTCGGCTCGTGCTACTTCCCGGCGGAGTTCAGGAACACGTCCATCTGCTGGCCGACGTACAGGGGCTTTCCCTTGGTCTCGATCGCGTAAATGACCTGAAGGACCCGGGTGTCGACCCGTTCCGTGTTGCCGCCCGTCAGGGACTTCTTGGGGATCACGTAGGGTTCGACGCGGACGAACGTGACCGGGTAGCCTTGACCCGCCTGGCCCCGCGGGGAGGCGGTGCCGGACAGCGACGGGTGGAACCGGGCGATGTCGTTTTCGTCGACGTCGACCCGGACGTGCAGCCTCCCGACGCGGCCGAGCACGACCATCGCGGAGCCGGGGACGGTGCCCACGTACTCGCCGGGGCGGACGTTCACCTGAAGGACGTGGTACTCGGTGTCGTCGGCCGCCGCCGACTCGCCGAGCCGCGGGGCGCGGGCGGTCAGCCGGTCGAGCTCGACGCGGGTCTGGTCGGCCTGGGCCTTCGCCTGCCGGACGGCCGCCGCCGCGACGAGCTTGTCCGACCGCCATGCCCCCGCCTTCAGCAGTGCGAGGTCCGCCTCCGCCTTCGCGACCTGAGCCTTTGCCACCTCGACGGCCATCTCCCGGCGGGTGACTTCCTCCTCGGAAATGGCACTCGTCCCGGCGAGCCGGCGGTACCGCTCGTAGACCTGGACCTGGTCCCGGAGGTTGGCCTTCGCCTCCGTCAGCTTCGCCTCCGCGGGCGGCACCTCTTCCGGCCGCGGCATCATGTTCAACTTCTCGGCGGAGGCTTCGGCGCTGGCCAGGGTCGCGAGCCGGCTTTCGAGCTCCGCCCTCAGTTGCCGGTCGTCGAGCCGGAACAGCGGCTGCCCCGGCCGGACGGTCTGCCCGACCTTGACCAGCACGCAGTCGACGACGCCGGGAACGTGCGAGCCGACGGCGATGTTCTCCGTCTCGGACTCGACGAGGCCGGCCCCCGCGAGCTGCTTCGGGTACGGGGACTTCGCCGGCTCCACGGGCGGGGCCACGGGCGGCGACTGCTGCTGGGCCTTCGTCATTTGCACGACGGCGAACCCGAGGGCGATCACCGCCGCCGCGGGCAGGACGTATCGCTTGAGCATGGCTTTCCCCTTTAGTGAGACCCGAACTCGTGGCCGTACGCCTTCGCCTTCACGGACTCGATCGCGCCGTCGGACATTTCCACGATGCGGTCGCCGAAGTCGTACACCCGGCTGTCGTGCGTCACCACGACGACGGCTCGGTCGGGTTGAACCGCAACTTCCCGGATCAGCCCCATCACAGTCCGGCCGCTGGCCGCGTCGAGGGCAGCAGTCGGTTCGTCGCAGACGAGCAGTTTCGGCTCGTGAACGAGGGCCCGTGCGATGGCGACCCGCTGCTGCTGGCCGCCGGACAGTTGGTTCGGGAACGACTTCAGCCGGCTCCCGAGGCCGACCGCGTCGAGCAGGTGGGCGGCCTTGGCCATCGCCTTCTTTCGGTCCCAGCCCGCGATCAGGAGCGGGACGCAGGCGTTCTCGGTGGCCGTCATCGCCGGGAGCAGGTTGTACTGCTGGAACACGAACCCGATGTTCGCGCCGCGAAACCGGACCTTCTTGCTGCCGCCCATCTTGCCGAGGTTCTGGCCGAGGACTTCGACCTCCCCCGCGGTCGGATCGAGCAACCCGGCCACGACCGAAATCAGCGTCGTCTTCCCGCACCCGGACGGGCCGACGAGCAGGACGAGTTCGCCGTAGGGCAGGTCGAGCGACACGTCCCGGAGGGCGACGGTGCGGGCGTCGGCGGTGCCGAACTCCTTGCGGACGTTCGCCAGGCGGACGGCAGACTTCGTGGCGGTGGCGATCATCGTTTGCTTTCTCCCCTCTCCCCGTGGGGGAGAGGGGCTGGGGGTGAGGGGAACGCCTTCACGACCGGCGAACTCTCTTGCCCAGGGCTGAACTTTCTTTCCTGTTGCGGTCTTCCCCTCACCCGGCCTGCGGCCACCCTCTCCCCCACGGGGCGAGGGTCAAAACTCTCACCGGAACACGACCCCCGCTTCGAGGAACAGCACGCGCCGCATGCTCAGCAGCGCGGACACCGCGACGATGACCACGACCGCGCCCGCCGTGAGCAGCATGATTTGCCAGCAGAAGTAGAAGGCGGGTGGCGTGCTCTTCACGGCGGCGGTGAACACCACGCCGAACAACGCCGCCCCGCCGACGCCCAGGCCGTACCCGATCACCCCGACGACGAGCCCTTGCAGGAGGATCATTCCCACCAACCGCGGGTTCGACACGCCCATCGCCTTCAGGGAGCCGAACTGCTTCAGGTTCTCGATCGTGAACAGGTAGAACGTCTGCCCGGCGATCGCGCAGCCGACGAAAAACCCGAGCGCGACCGTGATGCCAAAGTTAATGGGAATGCCCGTCCGCTTCATGTAGTAGCCGATCGTCGTCCAGAAGAACTCGTCGTTCGTCTGGGCCTTCAGGCGGGTTTCCGCCTCGATCTTCCGCGCGAGGTCCTCGTGGCCGACGCCCGGCTTGGCCTTCGCCAGAATGAACGTCAGCGTCTTCCGCTCCTGCGGGACGAACCGCACCGCCTGCGAGTACGTGCTGTACAGGATGGGGAACGTCTGGAACGTCGGGTTGCACACGCACTGGCCGACGATCACCGCCCGCTTGTCGTTCATTTCCAGGGTCTTGCCGGGCGCGAACGGCTCGTCGCCGAAGAGGTATCGCCAGCCGAACTCGTCGATGATGACGGCGTCCGGCTGCCGTAAATCTTCGATCGACCCCACGAGCATCCGCTCCGGGGCGGGCGCGCCCGTCAGCGAGGCGTCGTCGACGCCGATCAGGATCATCTGCTGGAAGTTGCCGTCCGCGAGCCGCGCCCGGCCGAGCCCCTTGTACAGCCGGACCGCCCACTCGACGCCCTCGACGCCGCGGACGACCTGCAACTTCCCCTCGGACATGGGTTTTACGTAGTCCACGAACTGGACGTTGTCGTCCATCACCCACAGGTCCGCGCCTCGAATGTCGCGGATCTGGCTGGTCGTGTTCCGCATCAGCCCGCAGAAGATGGCGCTCTGCTGGGACATGAGCAGGGCGGCGAACGCGACCCCGAACACGATGCCGAGGTATTTGGACGTGTCCCCGGTGAGCATCCGCAGCGCGACCCAGTTCATCGGCGGCCTCCCACGGGTTCACCGACCCCCAGCGCCGCCAGCGTGAACCGCGTCACGTGGTCGGTCACCATCTCCAGGTCGAGGGCGTCCACGGGTTCCTTGCCGAAGATCAGTTCCGCGACCGGCCGGTTCTGGCGGTAGAACAGAATCTGCCCCATGACACTAAATCCGATCATGAGCACCTTGGCGGGGTCGTGGTCCGGGAGCAGGGTTGTCAGAATTTCCCGGAGCCGGAACGCAACCGGCTGGATGAACTCCTGGACGACGACGTGGGCGGCCTTTCCGGGGTTGGCCATCTCGCGCATCATCAGTTTCATCGCGCTCGGACTCGCCGGGGCGTGCATGCGTCCGACCATGACGGCGATGAAGCCACGGAGCAGGTCCAGCGGGGGGGCGTCCGGCGGAAACTCCGGGAACGGGCCTTCAGCACTGCAAACGTGCGCCCGCTTCACGGCTTCGATGTAAAGCCGTTCCTTGTCCCCGAAGTAGTAGTTGACCGAGGCCACGTTCATTCCAGCCCGCTTGCAGATTTCCCGCACGGATGCGGCATCGAAGCCGTGATCGGCGAACTCTTGCATCGCCGCATCGAGCAGCCGTAAAGCCTGTTCCGAATGAGGTTTCGGTTCCGACAACGGAGACGCCATGGGGAGGGCTCGCGTTCCATGCAAACGTTTGTTTCGGCCAGGAGCCTGTCTACACTCTAGCCAACAACCGTTTAAAATCAAGATTTTAACCTGTGAGATCGGCAAAGAACTGCCACAAGGCAGGTGTGGAGATAAAGGGATTGGTTGAGGGGTCAACAGCGTCGAAATCTGAAGTCAGTAGGAGTGACGCAGTCGAGGGGTTCTAGGAATGGCTTTTCTCCCCTCTCCCCGCTGGGGAGAGGGGCCGGGGGTGAGGGGTGAACCTCCGTCCCGTTTGAGCGATTGCGAGTGGGTGAAGGCTTTCCCCCCTCCCCCCATCCCTCTCCTCCGCCGGGGGAGGGGGACAAAACCGCCCCAGACACCAACTCCGTATCTCCTAGTCAGGTTCGTTCGGTGGACACAGGCTCGGGAAGGGGTATGCCCGCCGGTCAGAGATGGGTCGCGGTCCGACTCAATGCGATGCTGCCCGCGTCCCCCCCCTCCGCCGTTTAGCAGTGCGGAGGCGGGACGGGGGATGTCGTAAAACAATAGGGTGTTCTGTCAAACCGTTACGAGTGCCCACCGCGGGTTACGCGGTCAGGTCCTTCAACGGTCCGGTGCTGTCGGCGAACTTTTCGACCGGAACGTCGACGGCGTTCAGCATGGTCACGAACAGGTTCGCCATCGGAACCTTCTTCGGCCCCTCGAAGGCGTGGAGCTTCCCGTGCCGGATGCCGAGGCCGCCGCCGCCGGCGAGTTGAAGGGGGTAGTTCTTGCCGCTGTGGGCCGCGTGCGGGTGGGCCGACCCCCACAACACCACGGTGTTGTCGAGCATGCTGCCGGTCCCCTCCTTCGCGTCGCGCAGCCGGGTCAGGAAGTAGGCGTGCTGCTCTGCCCGCCAGCGGTCCCAGTGGCCGGACTCGATGGGCCGCTTGTGGGACAGGTCGTGGGTCGCCCCCTTGTACCCGAGGGCGTAGGTCGCGTAGTTCCAGGTCGCGCTGTCCTGCGAGTATTCACTCTCCAGCATCAGCGTCGCGTACCGGGTGGCGTCCGTCTGGAACGCCAGGAAGATGAGGTCGTACAGGCACCGGATGTACTCCTTCGGATCGGTCGGGGGGGCGTCGGTGTTCGGGGCCTTCCCCTCCGGCTTCGGCACCGGCCGGTTGGTCCACTCGTTCGTTCGCTGGACCCGCTTCTCGATCGCCCGGACCGATTCGAGGTACTCGTCCACGGTCGCGCGGTCCTCGCGGCCGAGCCGGCCCTGGAACCCGCGGCTGTTTTCGAGCAGCAGGTCGAGGATGCTCGCCTCGCGCTTGAGCCGCGCCCGGACGCCCCCGACCGACTCCCCCTCGTACGGGGTGAAGAGCCGCTGGAAGATTTCCTTCGGCTTGTTGAGCGACGGGATCGGCTTGCCGGGGCCGCGGTGGGACAGCGTCTTCGACATCCCGTAGGAGCCGGTCCCGCCCTCGGTGCCGAGCACGAGCGACGGGTAGCGGGTGAGGTGGCCGTGCTTGTTCGCCGCCACCTGGTCGACCGAGATGTTGTTCTGCTTCTCGTGGCCGGTCATGTCGGCCCCGGTCGCGAACACGTCGCCGGAGCTGTGCCCGCCGAGGGTCCAGCCGCCGGCGTGGTCGAGCCCGCGGAGGTAGGTGACGTGGTCCTTGAGCGGGGCGAACGGCTCGCTCGACTTGTTGAAGGTGAGCGGGCCGGGGGTCGGGCACGGCCACCAGCTCCACTCGTCGTGCCCCTTCGTCTTCCCGTCCGGTACGCCGGCGACCGCGCCGGGCATGTACGCCCCGTAAGCGAAGTAGCTGATCAGCAACCGCTTCGGCCGCGCGGCGGCAGGAGCCTCTGCCCCCATCGCCCGGAGCATCGGCAGCGCGAGCGCCACCCCGCCGCCGTACAGCAACTCCCGTCGGTTCAGGTGCCAGGGTCGGGCGGTCATGGGGCTTTCCTTTCGGGGGTCGGGTTGCGGAACGAGTCGTGCCGACAGATCGCCACGATCATGTCCCGCATCCCGTACCCGGTTTTTCGAACGCCGTCGTGGAGGTCGTCGAGGACGAAGCGGTCCCGCCAGGTGAGCGCCCGGCCGTGCCCGTAGACGTACAGCCGCCGCAGGACGTTCCGGGCGACGTCGTCCCGACGGTCCTTCAGAAGGTACGCCTTGAGTTCCGCCATCCCGTTAACGGTCGGACCGTTCGGAACCCGGGCGTCGGCCTGGACGGCGATCGTGTTCAACGTACTCAGGTAGTCCGAATACCCTGTCAGATTCTTGTGCGCGGCCGTGCTGAACGGCTTCACCCGGGTTCCCTCTTTCGGCACGACGGGCTGGTACTTCCCGATCGCGTTGTATTGCTCGAACGGGATGCCCCACGGGTCGAGGCGGACGTGACAGGCGTTACAACTCGGCTGCTGTCGGTGCTTCGCGAGCAGGTCCTTGATCGTGGTGGCCTTCTCGGCGGACGCCCCGGCCGTGTCCGACAGGGCGGGTACGTCCGCCGGCGGGGCCGGCACGTCTTCGCCCAGGATCGCCTCGCGGAGCCAGACGGCGCGGTAGATCGGGTGCGGGGCCGACCCGGTCCCGTTGCCGATCAACACCGAGCCGTGGGTCAGCAGCCCGCCGAGCCGGTGTTCCGGCTTCACCGGGACGGGCCGAATCTCGTGCCCCTGGACCCCGGGCACGCCGTAGTGAACGGCGAGGCGTTGGTTCAGGCACGCGAAGTCGGAATCCACGACGTCGAGAACGCTGCGGTTCTCCCGGATCAGCACGGAAACGAACGCCAGCGTCTCGTCGACCATGTCGTCGCGGACGGTGGGTCGGTGCGGCTCCTCGGTCCCCGCCCGCTCGCCGAGTGGGACGTAGTAGAGGAACCGCGGGAACAGGTCGCGGTTGATCGGCACCGTCTGCGTTTTGTCGAGGCTCAGCCACTGCCGGCCGAAGACCCGGACGAAGTCCCGCGCCCGCGGGTCGGCCAGCAGCCTGAGAACCTGCTTCTCGACCGCCGCCGGTTTGTCGAGCTCTCCGCTGGCGGCCAGGGCCAGCAACTCGTCGTCGGGCATGCTCGCCCACAGGAAGTAGGACAGCCGGCTCGCGAGGGCGTACCGCCGCTCGGCTGCGTCCGCCGGCGTGCCGTTCACCATCAAGAACTGCGGCGTCACCAGGGCCAGCGCGAGTGTCTCCCGGAGCGTGGCTTCGACCGTCTTCAACTCCGGCTTCAAGGTGGCGTAGATCGACGCGAACCGGGCGACCTCGGGTTCGGTCGCCGGCCGGCGGAACGCGCGGGTCAGGAACCGCCGGAGGACGTCGCGGACGTACCTGTCCGGGTCCGAGTCCCGGAGCGGCGAATCGAACAGGATTCGCGTGTGGTGCTCGGGCGGCCAAACGTCCGCGACCGGCCCCTCGAACTCGATCCAGTCGATCGTCGCGACCGGGAGGTCCCGCATCCGCGGCTTGCGGAAGCCGTTCTCGTCGTTCAGGGTGCCGTCGTCGTAGAGGTTCTGCGGGGTGACGAACACCGCGTCGGGCAGCGGCTTGTCCTTCTGCTTGCGTCCGGTCGCGACCGGGACGTTCTCGAGCCGACCGCGGAATTCGTAGACTTTGGGCTTCTCCCCGGCCGTCAGGCGGACCGTCCCCACCGGCTCGGTCCGGGGGGTCGAAAGGTTGACGTTCAGGTCCTCTCCGGCCACGATCCGGAGGGGCATCTCGGTGACGCCGGCCGGGAACGTGGCGGACGCCTGAACCCGAACCCGGAACTCGCCGGTCCGGGGGACGCCCGTGACGGACATCCCCTGGGACGCCGACAGCCGCCCGCCCGGCCACACCCCGAGTTCGTTCGGTTCGAGCCGGCCGTCCGGTTGCGGGGCTCCCGGTGTCGGCTTCCATTCCTGGCGCTTCTTCACGGGCTGAGGCTTCGCGGAGTCGACGATGGCACTGGCGAGCACCCTGCGGGCGATGGCCCGGTAGCCGTCGAGTTGCTCCGGTCCCAGCCGCATGAACTCGGGGGTGTTCGTGAAATGGTACGGTTTGGTCGGATCCTTCGGCAGATCCTCCAGTACCTTGATCTCGAAGCCGAACAGGTCGCGGAGGGTGTTCTGGTATTCGACGTTGGTCATCCGCCGCAACTGGGGAGGCGTTTCCCCCCGGACCCGGGCGGCCTCGGCCTTCAGCGCGGCTCGGACCCACTCGATGACGGCCCGGCGGTCGTCCGGCGACGGCTGTTCGCTGGACTCCGGCGGCATGGCCCGGTGATGAAGGACGTCGAGAATCTTGTCCCACCGCTTGGGGCCCGCCCCGGCCGCGACGTCTGCCGTCAGGGTGTGGAGCGCGACCCCGGCCTTGGCGCGGTCAGGGCCGTGGCACCCGACGCAATGGCGGTCGAAGAAGGGCGCGACGACGCGGCGGAACGAGACCCCGAGGTCGTCGGCAGCGGCGGCGCGGGGCGAACGGTCACTCAGGGCGACGACAGCCACACTCGCGAGAATCGCACCCGAAACCCATCGGCGGGGAGGAGGTCGCATACCAAAGCACCCGTTACGCGCCCGGACGGGAAGGGGATGAAGGCCAGACCCGTGAGCCTGATGGAAGCCGCCGCCGCTTGCGAAGTTTATTCTGGTACGGCCGAGCACTGCGCACAAGAAAAAATGCAACGAATCCCGGAATGGTGCCTACTTTGCCCCCTCAGCGGGCTCGGACGGGCATGGTGTTGCCTACGAGTTGACGACAACAGACTCCGCCGAAAGTCCGTCGGCTCGGCGTCAGAAGTGGATGTGTGTCGATTGCGAGGGGGATACCTGCCGTGTTGACGGCGGGTACCATGTCCTGCGAAGAAAGCGAGAACGCCACGGTCACCAACGGCTGCCATCGCGACCGCGGTCACCTGCTTTCGCGCACTTCCTCATCCCGCATGGCGGGATCGTGCTTCGGTAACCACTCGGCAGACGGGTTGTCACTTCGCCGGGTGCGCCACCCGGTTGAAGGCCGCCGGGTCGAACGGGTCGTCGGCGTTCGCGACCGGCTTCGCGGGCTCGACGGGGGTGGCACTGACCGCCGGCAACTTCGCGGGCTCCGCCGCAGCCGGCCGCTCGACGGGCATCGCCTGGGGAGGCGTCTGAGCGACAGTAATGGCAGGGGTGGAGGAGCTCGCCGGCTTGGCGGCGGGGATCGTCGCCGGGGCGGGCGACCCTTCCGGCAGGCTGGCCCAGTGGACCCACAGTTCCAGGTTCTTGAACGCCGGGTGCGTCCGCGCGAACAGCGGCGGGTCCTTCATCCCCCCGTGAGCTGACACGGCTTTCGCGAGCAGCGGGCTCGCCGCGGGATTCTCGCGCGCGAGATACTTCGCCGCCGCCCGCACGTTTCGGCCCGTTTCCCGCGGGTTGGCGAACCCGTCCGGGACCCGGACCAGCTTGAACCCGCTGGCGTGGTCCGCCCGCGCGTGGCAGTTCGCGCACAAATTCGTGAGCACCGGCTGAACCTTCGCCGGGAACATCTTGTACGATTCCCCGTTGAACGCCGCCTCGGCTTCGTCGGCCGGCGACACGGGTTGCTGGGCGAACGCGCCGGCCGGGAACACGACCGCGGCGGCGGCGAAGAAATAAACTGTCTTCATGGTGCTGTCGCATACCCCGGCCGACCTGCCGATTCAACGCGACTTTGCGGAGTGACGGATGCCCCCGCCCGAGAACGTCCGACCGATGACCGTGTTCGCGATCACCACCGCGATTCGCCTGCGCCTGGAAGAGCACTTCCCCGGTTCGTGGGTCGCCGGCGAGGTGTCGAACTTCGTGCGGGCCACGTCCGGGCACATGTACTTCACGCTGAAGGACAGCAAGGCGGCCATCCGCTGCGTGATGCTCCGCGGGTTCGCCCTGCGGCTCAAGTTCGACCCGAAGGACGGCATGGACGTGATCGTCCGCGGCGGCGTGTCCGTCTACCCGCAGCGCGGCGACTACCAGCTTTACGTCGAGGAACTGCACCCGAAGGGCATCGGCGCGGCCGAACTCGCGCTGCGGGAACTGAAGGAAAAGCTGCTCGCGAAAGGGTACTTCGACCCAAAGCGGAAGCGGCCGCTGCCGCGGTTCCCGCGGCGGGTCGGGCTGATCGCATCGCCGACCGGGGCCGCCGTGCGGGACATGCTCGAAATCATCGCGCACCGCTGGCCCGTCGCGGACGTGGTCGTCCGCCCGAGCCGGGTGCAGGGGGACGGGGCCGCCGCGGACGTGGCTTCCGCGGTGAAGCAACTCTCGTGGCTCCACGCGAAACGACTGCTGCACTTCGACGCCATCGTGATCGGTCGCGGCGGCGGCAGTTCCGAGGACCTCGCGGCGTTCAACGAGGAGTGCGTGGCCGACGCGATTTACGAGTCGTCCGTCCCCGTCGTGTCCGCCGTCGGGCACGAGGTCGACGTGAGCGTGGCCGACCTCGTCGCGGATTACCGGGCGCTCACCCCGTCGCAGGCGATCACGGCTCTTTGCCCGGACCGCGGCGAAATCACCGACGGCCTGCTCGAACTCGGCGACCGCCTCCGGGAAGCGGCCGAACGGCGGGTCGAACTCGGCCGGCAGCGGGTGGACAAACTCGCGGACCGCCCTCCGTTCCGCCGGCCGCTGGACCGCTTCCGCGAGAAGGCCCAGCGGCTCGACGAGGCATCGGCCCGACTCACGCGGGCGGTTCAGCTCAGCGTCCGCCGGTCCGGGGAAAAGCTGACGGCTGTCGCGGACCAGTTGGAAGGGCTCAGCCCCTTGAACGTCTTGAAGCGGGGATATACCTTGACGCGGATCGACGGCAGTGAAAACTTGCTCAGGTCGGCGGCCGATGTCGCACACGGGGACGTGATCGTGACGCGGGTGCCGGACGGCGAGGTGCGCAGCATCGTGACGGACACGAAGACGAGCGGAGTTCCCCCGGAGGCTACACCATGACAACGATCACCGCTCCGATGCCGGGTTCCGTGCTGCGACCCGGAATCCCGAAATCGTTCAAGAGGGCGACGACCGTGTACGCCATCGCGTTCGACATGGACATCGACCAGCTTCGCACGCACTACGGCGACCCGTACAACAACGCGTACCTCGAAATTCGCCGCGTTCTCCACCAGCACGGCTTTACCTGGCAGCAAGGCAGCATGTACTTCGGCGGGCCGGACGTGACCGCCGTCGGGTGCGTGATCGCGGCCCAGGAACTCGCCCGCTCGCTCCCCTGGTTCGCGGCGTCGGTGCGGGACATCCGGATGCTGCGAATCGAGGAACTGAACGACCTGATGCCGGCCGTGCAACTGGCGGTCGGCCCCGGCTGAATCAACCGACATTGACCGCGAGCGCCAGACTTCCAATCATCGGTCCTCGCTGACCGAGGATCATCGATGCCCGAACCAGTACCCCCCCTCCGATTCGAGCAAGCGCTCGGCGAACTCGACCGCATCTTGCGCGAACTCGAAGACGGCACGACCACGCTCGACGACGCCCTCGCCCGGTACGAACGCGGCGTCGGGCTGTTGCGGCAGTGCTACGCCCAGCTTCAGGACGCCGAGCAAAAAATCCAGCAACTCGCCGGGCTGACCGAGGACGGCAAGCCGCACCTGAAGCCGTTCGAGCACACGGCGGCGGTCGAGAAGGCGAAGCCGCGACGGCCGCGCACGGACGATCTGGGGTAGCCATGTCCGTCCGGAATCTTCGCCTCGTGATCCGCTACGACGGCACGGACTTCGCCGGCTGGCAACGGCAACCGGGCCTCCGCACCGTCGAGGAAACGCTCGAAACGGCCATCCGCGAAATCACCCGCGAGCCGCGCGTCCGCCCGAACGTCAGCGGCCGGACCGACGCGGGGGTTCACGCGGTCGCCCAGGTCGTGAACGTCTACAGCACCACCCGCCTGCCGTGCGACACGCTGGTGAAGGCGGTCAACTCGCAACTCCCCCCTGACGTCGGGGTGCGGTCGTGCGACGACGTGCCCCAGTCCTTCTGCGCGAACAAGGACGCCGTGCGGAAGACGTACCGCTACGTGATCTCCGACGGCGGCCGGCAAGACCCGTTCCTGCGGCGGTACTCGGCCCACTGCTGGCACCGGCTGGACGTGGACGCGATGGCCCGGGCGGCGGCGTGTCTCGTCGGCCGGCACGACTTCCGCTGCTTCGAGACCGAGTGGCCGAACCGCATGTCCAGCACCCGCACGATCACCCGGCTGACGGTCTCCCGGTTCGGCGAGACGGTCTGGATCGACGCGGAGGCGGACGGCTTCCTCTACAACATGGTCCGCGCCATCGCCGGCACGCTGATGCAGGTCGGCCGCGGGCACTGGCCGGAATCGCGGGTCGCGGAGATTCTCGAATCGGGGGACCGGCGCAAGGCCGGCCCGACCGCGCCGCCCGAGGGGTTGTTCCTGCTGCGGGTGACGTACCCGAGTCACTTGAAGCTACCGGATTTGTAGGTCGGGCCGAGTCTTCGAGGCCCGACGGGAGGCGCAACGTCGGGCCTCGAAGACTCGACCCGACCTACAAGAGGACGGGTCGAAACATCCGATCAAACAGGGCTTCGATCACGAGCGACACCTGGACGTATCGCCCGATCTGATAGTCCGCTTCCGTGCAGGCTTCGAGCCAGTCCGCGAGGCGATCCGCGCCGATGCGTTCGCCGACCGCCGCGAGTGGACCCTCGCCGGCCAGCCCGTCGCGCAGTGCCGTTCGCAGGATGTCGACGAGGACGCCGATGCCGAGCGACGCGCGGTCGCGCTGGGCCGGGGTTTGTTTGCCGGCTTCCTCCACAAACTTTGCCCATGCCGCGATCAACCCGGTCGCGTCCGGTTTCGGCGCAGTCACGGCGGCGAGCAGCACGTCGCGGAACTGCCAGACGGCATCGTCGTTCAGGGCGAGGGCACGCCCCGGACTGCCCCCCGCGAGGCGGACGAGTCGGGCGACGCGCTCGGGGTCGGTGACGCCGCGGTCGGCCAGGACGGCCCGCAAGTCCGTCTCACGGAGCGGCTGAAACGGCACGATCTGACACCGCGAAAGGATCGTCGGCAACTGGCGTTCAACGGTGGTGGCGAGGAGAATCAGAACGGCCCCCGGCGGCGGTTCTTCGAGCACTTTCAGAAAAGCGTTCGCCGAGTTCGCGTTGAACTCGTCGGCTTCCTCGACGATGCCGACCTTGCGCGACCCCCGGCTCGCCTTGCGTCCCAGGGTGGTGCAAAACGCGCGCATCACCTCGATGGACAGGTCGTTCTCGTCCTCGGCTCGGCGGGCGGTGGTGAAGTCCGGGTGCGTGCCGGCGGCCACCTGGACGCACGCGGGGCAGCGGTCGCACGCCGTCAGCGGGGCGGGCGGGGCTTCGCACAGCAGCGACTTCGCGAACTCGATGGCGAAGAGCTTTTTCCCCACGCCGTCCGGCCCGACGAAGAGGTAGGCGTGGGCGAGCCGGCCGCGGCGAAACGCGGTGTGCAGTTGGTCTCGGGCGGCGTCGTGCCCGCGGATGCGGTCCCAGGCCATCAAGATTCTTTCTGGTAGGTCGGGCCGAGTCTTCGAGGCCCGACACGAAGCGCACTCAGATCTCAATTTACGAACAGTTGGATCACGCAGATCAGCCCAGCCGAAATCACCAATAGCAAATTTGCACAGCCAAAAACACAGGTATTCCAGTGTGGAAAGAGAAGCATAAGTATCACACACACGATCAAACCCGCTGCCGGATAGCCAAGCAACAGAGTCCCGGTCACAGTGAAACCTGAGATTACAGCAGGATAGACTGGGCCGCCAAAGATCCAGCAAACCCGATCGAACAGGGATAGATTGTTCTGGTTCATCTCTTCTCAGTAAAACCGGTACTCCGAATGTAGTCGCCGACAATTCGCCGCGTTTCCGCCTGCACCGCTTCGACTTCGCCCGTGGCGTCGATGATCGTATGTAACTCCGGCCGGCGTCGCACTTCCGCCAGGAACCCCGTACGCACTCGTTCCGCGAACTCGTTGCCGCGGCTCTCCATGCGGTCGGCGGCGCGACCCCGTCGGACGGCGGCGAGGTCGGCGGGCATGTCGAACACCAGCGTCAAATCCGGTTGCAGGCCACCCGTGGCGACATTGCCGACGCTCCACAAGTCCGCGGGATCGAGCCCGCCGGCGTGACCCTGATAGACGACGTTTGCCAGCAAGAAGCGGTCAGAAACGACGATTTCCCCGCGGGCCAGGGCCGGGCGGATGACGCGATCGACGAGTTCCGCCCGGCTGGCCATGAAGAGCATTGCTTCGGTGCGGATGCCCATCTTTTGTTCGCGGCCCGTGAGAAGGATCTCGCGGAGCTTTGCCCCGATGTCCGTCCCGCCGGGGTCGGCACACGCGGTGACGGCGTACCCCTGACCGCGCAGCCACTCGACGAGCAACCGGGCTTGCGTCGATTTGCCGGTGCCGTCGAGGCCGTCGAGCGAGAGGAAGACGCCCATGACTCATTCCGGGTGAATCGTTCCGAGCACCGTTCCGATTTCGACCGGGTCGCCGGTCAGTGCCAGGCACTCCGCGACGACGCCGGTCGCGGGTGACGCCACGTCGAACGTCGCGCCCGGGAGCAGCAGTTCGACGACGCGGTCGCCCTCGTAGACGTGTTCGCCGGGGCGGACGTACCAGAGGCTGACGCGAACCCGGTCGGAGCCGAGGTCAGCCGCCGTGATCGGGACCGGCATGGACCGCCACCCCTTCCTTCGTGGGAACCATGTCGGCGGCGTGGTAACTCGACCGCACGTACGGCCCGGCGACGACTTGCCGGAAGCCCATCAGTCGGGCGTGGGCGGCGATGTCGTCGAACTCCGCGGGGGGGACGAACCGCGCCACCGGGATGTGCTTCAGCGTCGGGGCGAGGTACTGCCCCAGGGTCAGCACGTCGCAGTCGATTTCGCGCAGGTCGGCGAACACGTCGAAGAGTTCGCCCACGCTTTCGCCGATGCCGAGCATGAGCCCCGCCTTCGTGACGACGTGCGGGGCGCGTTGCTTCACGCGGTCGAGCAGATCGAGGCTACGCTGATACTCCGCCCGGCCGCGGACCTTGCGGTAGAGACGCGGCACGGTTTCGAGGTTGTGGTTGAAGACTTCCGGGTTCGCGTCGGTGACGGTATCGATGGCCGCAATATCGCCGAGAAAATCGGGGGTGAGCACTTCCACCGCGGAGCCGGGGAGCCGATCCCGCACGGCGGCGATGCACCGGGCGAAGTGCCCGGCCCCGCCGTCGGGCAGGTCGTCCCGCGTGACCGACGTGATGACGACGTGCTTCAACCCGAGCCGGGCCGCGGCTTCCGCGACGCGGGCGGGTTCGTCGTCCTCGACGAGTTCCGGCGTGCCCCCCTTCGGGACGGAACAGAAGCCGCACGGCCGGGTGCAGACGTTGCCGAGGACCATGAACGTCGCGGTTTTTTGCGACCAGCAGTGCGGCCGGTTCGGGCACTTCGCCGACTCGCAGACGGTCTCCAGCTTCAGGTCGTCGATCAGCGACTGCGTGAAGAAGTTGGCGTTCCCGCGCGGCAGGTCGCGCTTCAGCCACTCCGGCAGGCGGCGGGCCGGCGGTGGCGTGTCGACCGGGGCAGCAGGACTACCGAGAACGGGGAGCGAACGCATGGCGGGTCGGCTTCGGGAGGAAGGTCGGGTGGTGGTGGAACACGGACACGCGGGTGAACCCGAACCGCCGGGCCACGCCGTCGAGCAAGCTCTGGCGGACGCCCGTGACCCGCGCGCGGGCCGGCGATTCCCGTTGCAGCGAGGTCATCGGCACCGGGTCGCCGTCGCACCGGACGTCGCGGAACGGTTCGAGGTCCGGGGTCACGTTCATGACGATGCCGAACGACGACACCCAGTCGCGGACGCAGACCCCGACGTGGGCGATTCGCCGGCCCGCAACCCGGACGCCGGCTTCCCCGGTGGTCGGCTCGCACCTCACGCCGAACGCGCGGACCGTCTCGGCGGCGACGCGGTTCAGGGTGTCAATATAGCGGCCGGGGGTGGTGCCGAGTTCCTGCAGCGGAAGGATCGGGTAGCACGCGACCTGGCCGGGGAGGTGGAGCAGGCACCCGCCGCCGCGGGAGACCCACGTCACGGGCCACCGTCGCGCGGCCAGCGCTTCAGGCGACGGGCGGATGTGCCCGCGACTGCCCTCCCGGCCGATGCTGATGCCGGGCGGGTGGTCGCACACGATGACGGACGGGGTGCCGCCACTGGCGACTTCGTACACCAGCCGCCGTTGCAGCGCGACCGCGGCGTCGAGGTCGAGCGTGCCGAGGAGGAACGCCTGGAGGGGGCGGTCGTCCGCGTCGGTTCGGGAATCGGAACAGCCGCCGGGCACCGGGGTCGCGTCCTCGTCAGCGGGGAACCGGGTTGGTTTCCGCCCGCATGAGAGGTATTTTATCACCCGCCCGTTCGGACCGAGAGGCCAACCTTGTTCGAGGCGTTCGCGATGAGACAATGGCTCACCGGGCCGACGGCGCTCGCGGTCGCGGTGACGCTGCTGAACGCGGTCAAGCCCGCCGCCGTGGACGACACCGCGTACCTCCAGTTCGCCCGGCACCTCGCGGCGAACCCCGGAAACCCCTACGGATTCGAGATCTTCTGGTACTCCGCCCCCGAGCCGGCGATGGGCGTGCTGCTGCCCCCGGTGCTGCCGTACTGGCTCGCGCTCGGGCGGGGGGCGGCCGGAGAAAACCTGTTCCTGCTGAAACTGACGCTGTTCCCGTTCTCGTTGCTGTTGTGCCACTCCGTCGCATTTCTGTTCCGGCGGTTCGCCCCCGGTGCAGGCACGCCACTGCTGGCGATGACCGTGCTCGGCCCCGGCGTGTTGCCGTTCTTCGGGGTGATGCTCGACGTGCCGGCGCTGGCCCTCGGGCTCGCGGCGGTGGCGTGTTTCGTTCGCGGGTGCGACACGGAGCGGGTGCGGTGGGTCGCCGGCGCGGGGGTGCTGGCGGGGCTTGCGGCGCAGACGAAGTACAGCATGTTGCCGGTGCCGGCCGTGCTGCTGTGGTACGCCGTGCTGCACCGGCAACCGCTGTTCGGCGTCGGGGCGGCGGCGTTCGCCGTGGCGGTCTTCGCGGGCTGGGAGTCGTTCGTCGAGGGGCAGGCGGGCGAGAGCCACTTCCTGCACCACCTGCGGGAGCAGCAAGCCTCCCGGAAGGACTGGCTCGAGGAAAAGTGGAACCTGTTTCAGCCGATGGTCGCGTACCTCGGGGGGACGGCGGTCGGGTTCGGCCTGCTCGCGGGCCGGGCGATCCGGCTGCCGCGAGCGTTCGTCGCCGCGGTCGCGGGGGCCGGGGCGTTCGGCGTCGCGGCGGTGTGCGTCGTCCCGTACAGCGATTCGATTTTGCTGAGGAAGCCGAACGGCGGGGTGAAGCTCGAACTCGCGACGCTGGTGTTCGGGTCGCTCGGAACGGGCGTGCTGCTCGCGAGTCTGGGGGCCGCGGGCGCGTTGCTGCTTCGGCCGCGCGGGTTGCTGCGGTTCAGGCGGATCCTGCGGTGGAACGCGGATTCGTGGTTCGTGGCGGGGTGGGTGCTGATCGAGCTCGCGGCGTATTTCGCGCTGACGCCGTTCCCGGCGGGCCGACGGGTGATCGGCATCGGGGTGGCGCTTGCCGTCCTGGCCGGGCGGACGGCGGTGCTGACCCGGCTGCCGGTTCCCCGGTGGATTGTTGCGTCCACAATCGCCGCCGGAATCGGGCTGTTCGCACTCGACACCTGGGATTCGTACCCGGAACGGCAACTCGCCCTTCGCGCCGCCGACCGCATCGGCGACCCCGGTTCGGCTACAGTCTGGTTCAACGGGCACTGGGGGTTTCAGTACTACTGCGACCGGGCCGGGATGAAGCCGGTCGAGCCGGGCGTGTCCGTGCTGAAGGCCGGCGACTGGCTCGTGTTCCCGGTGATTCCCGACGACCGCGGGTTCTACCGGCCGTACCACGGCGGGGCGAAGTTCCGCGTCGACCCGGCGTCCGTTCAACCCGTCGAGGAGTACGTGTGGGACGATCGGCTCGCGGCCCAGACGGTTCCCGAGCTGTACGGGGGAACCGTGCCCGTCCGGGGCCGCGACCACCCGCGGCTGCGGGTGGCCGTCTACCGCGTCATCCGGGAATGGGGCCCGGCACGGGTGAAGTGACCGACCTCACCGCCGGACCGCCTTGCTGAGCATCATGTTCGCGGGGGCCTGGTACGACCAGACTTCCTCGCCGTCCGGGGCCACTTCGATCAGGCGGTTCTGCTGGTCCACGAACAGCGTGTTCCCGTTGGGCAGCCGCTGCGGGGACCGGGCGTTGAACACCTGCTTCTTCCAGATCACCTTGTTGTCCTTGACGCTGTACTCCGCGAGCTGCTGCTGCTCGCCGATGAGAACGGTGTCCGGGCCGGTGGCGGCCATCTGTGCCTGCCAGTGCGGGGCCTGAACGCCGAGCTTCTTGTTCGGGATCTCGGCCAGCTTCTCGTCGAGGAAGACGCTGAACTTCGGGTCGTTGCTGGCCAGCAGCAGCGTCTGGCCGTTCGGCAGGCGGTGGCAGGCTTGAATGTCGTACTGGTTCCGGGCGTAGGAGTTGACGACCTCGTCGGTGTCCTTCTTGAACTCGAACACCCCGTTCCGGCAGCCGACGATGAGGTTGCCGTTGTCGAGCAGTTGCAGGCTGATCGGCTGCCCCCCGGCGATCTTGCGGCCGGCCCCGTTCAGCGTGCGGTTGGCGACCACCCGGCCGGTCATGTCGCGGATCGTCACCCGGTTCGCGTTCGTTTCGGAGATCATCACCTGATTGTTCGGCAAGAAGACGATGTCGTTCGGCGTCATCAGCCCGGTGATCTTCCAGCGCTCCTTCATGTCCGGGCCGAGCTCGACGACCTGGCCGTTCCCGTAGGAGTTGTCGGACATGAGCAGGACGGTCTTGCCGGTGATCCGCTCGGCGTACTTGAAGGCGGCGAGATCGGTCTTCGCCCGCGCCCCGTCCCACCACTTTTTCCACACGTCCTGGGCCTTGGTCAGGGACTCCTTCGTCCGCTTGAACTGGGCCGCCGGGGCGTCTTTCCCCGCGAGTTGCAGGAGGTAGTCTTCCGCCTGCCACAGCCGGCCGCGGGGCAGGTCGGCGAGCATGTCGATCAGCGACGTGACGGCGTCCTTGTCCTTGCCGACCGCGGTCAGCGCGAACAGGATGCGGAACTTCGTCTCCTGGTCCGGTTCGGCCTGTCCCGCCTTGAGCACCTTCGGGAACACGTCCGACGGCTTGTCGCCGGCCGGAGCTCCTTCCACGAGGGCGACGGCCGCCGCGCCCCGCCGCAGCGCGACCGTGTCGGTCAGGGCGGACACGAGCGAGACGTCCGCTTTGCCGTTCTTGTACGCGACGGCGGCGAGGGTCTTGCCGATCTCGTCCGCCACCGCCTGATTGTCGGCCAGGGGCAGGAACCCGAGCAGCACGTCCGCCGTGCCGTCCGGCTTCAACTTCGCCAGGGCCCGCACCGCGGCCGCCGCCACGGTCGAGTGCGGCACCTTCTCGAGCCGCTTCAGGCACTCCATCGCCCGGTACGCGACTTCCGGGTCCGACTCCGACTGCGCCGCCGTCCGCAGCGGGCCGATCGCGGCGGGGCCGTACAGCTCGACCTGATCCGCCGCCTTGAGCCGGTCGTCGAACTCGTCCGTCCCGAGCCGCTTGATCGCCGACTGAATCTTGACGAGGTCGGTGTCGCTGACGGTCCGCTGCCGGAAGTAGCCGAGCAGCGAGTCCGGGCTGTCGGCCTTCAGCTTCGCGGCGGTCAGCGCCTCCGCGTCCGAGAGTGTCTTCGCCGGCTCGGGAGGCTGACCGGGGACGAATGGACGACGGAACGCGATTTCCTTACCCGACAGAGTCGTCGCGGCGACGAGGCCCAGCAGGAGTGCGAACGCGGCAAGGCTCGAACGGGACGGCATCGGATCGACTCCGGATCGGTGGGGGTTCGGAGAGTACAATCATCTTACCCGAACCGACCCGGCCCGGAACCGGGAAACTTTCCGCGGTCGCAGTCGCCGCCGGGACCACCCGAGCGGAAGATCACCGGCTCGACTTGATGGTGACCTTGTACTCGCCGGTGCAGTCGTCGTTGCCCCAGTGGCTCGGGGCGATCATGAGGAACAGCCGACCGGTCGCCGGGGCCTTCGGCTGACTGTACTTCGCCCCGAGGGCGAACACCTCGCCGGTCGGCCCGACCCGGCCGAGCAGAGCGCCGGACGGGACGAACCGCGGCCGGAGCATCCCGTTCACGACGGCCCCGCGGAGCTGGACCTGGGCCCCGCCGGGGAAGCCGGGCTGCTGACCGCTTCCCCCCTGCGGCCCGGTCATGTACACCCCCGGTTCCTGCGGCCACTGGTCGACCTTGCCGGTGGCCGTCACCTCCAGGGGAGTATCAGCGGAGACGTCGACCCCGCTGTCGAGCCACGCGGTGCCGGCGAGTCGCGCGTACTTGTCGGCCGGGACCGTCACCGTCTTCTCGGAGTTCTTTCCGACGGACCGGAACTCGCGGACCTCGGCGAGTTGCAACACCGACTCGCCGAAATACCGCGTCAGGACCGGAACCGCCGCCGCCTCGATCCGGCCGCGGGCCGTAAACTCGTCCGTCGCGATCTGGTCGGTGCCCCTCGCGTCCAGTTTCTCCGGGGGCAGTTTCTCCTTCAACTTTGCGAGCAGCGCTTCCGCCCGCCGGACGACCTCGGCGTCGGGACTCGCGGCCGCCCGTTTCACCGCGGGCACGGCGTACTCCCCTAACCCGAGCAGTTCCTTCTCGGCGGCCTCTCGGGAGCGGAAGTCCGCCGCGCCGAGGTTCCCGGCGGCGGCCGCGACCTTCGCCTCGACCCCGGCCGGGTACCGGAACCCGAACTCGATCCGCCGGATCTCGCCGTAGGGGACCGCGAGTTTCCCGTACTTCGTCTCGACCGCGACCGACGATTCCTTCGGCTTGACCCGGAACGTGCTCCCGTCCGCCATGACGACTTCGAATTCGGGCGGGCCGGCCGCCTCCTTCTCGGCCCCCCGTCCGAGCGCCGCCCACAAGCCGAGTGCGACCACGACCGCCGCCGGAAACGCGACCTTCATGCCCAGCCCTCCGAAGACACGGCCACGCGAACGACCTCGAACGCCCGTCCCATGTTCGCACAGATCGCGGACGGTGCAAGCCTTCGCCTGCGCTTCTCCGCAGGAGCCGTACGCCCCCGACCTGTGTCGCCGGCCGTTCCGGTGTAGACTGAGTAGATCGTTTTTCGTCCGAATGCCTGGAGTTCCGGTGGCCAAACCCGACATGGAAATTCCGATCGCCGCCCCGCTCGGGGACGACGACCTCGCCCTGGCCGAGAAACTGCGGGCCGGGTGCGCGAACCTCCTCGCCGAGTGCGAGAAGGTCATCGTCGGCCAGCGCGACGTGATGGAACAACTCCTCCTCGCGGTGCTCGCTCGCGGCCACTGCCTGCTCGTCGGCGTGCCGGGGCTGGCGAAGACGCTGATGGTCCGCACCCTTGCGGACGGCATGAACCTGTCCTTCAGCCGGGTGCAGTTCACCCCGGACCTGATGCCGACGGACATCACCGGGACGGAAATCCTCTACGACGACAAGGCCACTGGCCAGAAGGGTTTTCGCTTCGTCCACGGCCCCGTCTTCGCGAACATCGTCCTCGCCGACGAAATCAACCGCACCCCACCGAAGACGCAGGCCGCGCTGCTGGAGGCGATGCAGGAACGGCAAGTGACCGTCGCCGGGACGCGGCACAAGCTGCCGGACCCGTTCTTCGTGCTAGCCACGCAGAACCCCATCGAGCAGGAGGGAACTTACCCGTTGCCGGAAGCGCAGCAGGACCGGTTCATGTTCAACATCCGCGTCGAGTATCCTGCCGAAGCGGAGGAAGAAGCGATCATCGCGGCGACCACGTCCGGTCACAAACCGACGCTGAGCCGGGTCGTTTCGAGCGAGGACATCCTCGGGATGCAGGAACTCGTCCTCAAGGTTCCCGCCGCCAGTTATGTGATCCGCTACGCCGCCCGCCTCACCCGCGCGACCCGCCCGAAAACCGCCCCCGGCGAAGCGACGACGCCGGTGCCGGACTTCGTGAAGCAGTACGTCAGCTGGGGTGCCGGCCCGCGTGCCGGTCAGAGCCTCATCCTCGCGGCGAAGGCGAGGGCGCTCTTGCACGGGCGAACGTATGTGGCCCTGGAAGACGTAAAAGCGGTCGCGTTGCCGGTGCTCCGCCATCGGGTGATGACGAACTACCACGCCGAGGCGGAAGGAATTTCCTCCGACCAGATCGTGACGCGGCTGTTGCAGAGCGTACCGCGGGAGGAGAAGTAGCGATGAGTGGGAAGCCGTCCAAGAAGAACATTGCGATCGCGAAACATGCTGTCTCGGTTTTCGGCGGTGTCCCCAAGATTCTCGCGTATAGTCACGACCATTCCGAACTGACTGTGGATTTGTTGAGTTGCACGGATGCAAAAGCTGATACGGTGTCGTATTCCACAATCCGGCTTCCGGATCACACGCTGCGTCTCAACAATAAGAAATCCGCACTCGGCGTTGAGTTGGCCGCGGTATCCATGCAGGCTGATTTGGCGTTCCCGAGTATTGTGGTCGGATGCGCGTTCCAGATCATGAAATCAGGCAGTTTGCCGACTCCGGGCGATTGTATTGAGAACGTTCTCTCAGAGTTCATCCCCGACGCAGAGTTGAAGCATGTTTATCTGACTGCGCCGTTCCCCTGGGAGGACGCATTGAACTCATTGCAGGTCGGCGGCAAATCAATCGCATGGCTTATGTTGGTTCCGATCACGGATGGGGAATTGGTTTACAAGAAGCGAAATGGCTCAGACGCACTGGATGAGCTTTTTGAATCGCGCGGCGTTGCGTATCAGGATACCGCTCGATCATGCCTGATTGGGCGGTAGTCATCGTCATTTTGCAGCGTGAGGAGATTTCGTAATGCCCACCAATCCCCACTTCCGCGTCCGCGAAATGTCGCCCTCCGATCTGGAGACGGTTCGCGGCTGGGCCGACGGGGAAGGGTGGAACCCCGGACGGCACGACGCGGCCGTCTTTCACGCGACCGACCCGAACGGGTTCTTCCTCGGCGAACTCGACGGCGTCCCGATTTCGAGCGTGTCCCTCGTCGCTTACGACTCTCGGTACGGCTTCCTCGGGCTGTACATCGTTCGCCCCGAGTTTCGGGGCAAGGGCTTTGGCATCGCCACCTGGCGGGAAGCGATCCAGTACGCGGGGGACCGGAACGTCGGCCTCGACGGGGTGGTCGCCCAGCAAGACAACTACCGGAAGTCCGGGTTCCGGCTCGCGTACACGAACCTCCGGTACAGGGCCGTCGGCGGCGAGGCATACGTCCCCGGAACCGAGCCGCTCGCTTCCGTCCCGTTCGCCGAGTTGCTGGAATACGACCGCCGACATTTCCCCGCACCCCGGCCCGAGTTCCTGAAGCGATGGATCGTCTCGCCCGGTGCGACCGCTCTCGCCTGCGTCCCCGGCGGCAGGCTCACCGGCTACGGCGTCGTCCGCCCCGCCGCGGACGGTTTTCGCATCGGCCCCCTCTTCGCGGACGACCCCGCCACGGCCGACGTTCTTTATCGCGGTCTGCTCGCGGCGGTTCCCGATGCACCCGTCAACATCGACGTGCCCGACGATACCGCCAACCCGGATGCCGGGGAAATGATGCGACGATACAACCTCTCGCCGCTCTTCCCGACGGCGAGAATGTACACGCAAGACCCGCCCGCCATCGCGATGCGGCAGGTTTACGGCGTCACGACACTCGAACTCGGATGACCGGATGAAACACCTCCCCGCCGACGTCATCGCTCGCATCGACCGCCTCGAACTGGAGGCGAAGCAGGTCGTCGAGGGCTACCTGTCCGGCCGGCACCGCAGTCCGCGGCACGGGTTTGCCGTCGAGTTCGCCCAGCACCGCGAGTACGCCCCCGGCGACGACATTCGCCACATCGACTGGAAGGTCTTCGCCCGCACCGACCGCTACCACCTCAAGCAGTACGAACAGGAAACGAACCTCGTCGCGTGGCTCGTCGTCGATGCGTCGGAGTCGATGAAGGTCGGCACCGTCGCCCGGCCGGACGGGTCGGCGATCACGAAGTACGACGCGGCGTGCGTCTTGGCCGCGGCGATGGCGCACCTGATCGTCGGGCAGACGGACTCGGCCGGGCTCGTCGTCGTGACGGACCGGCCGCGGATGATGGCCCGGCCGTCGGCCCAGCCGGGGCAGGTCCGCGAAATCCTCCGCGGCCTCGGCGACGAACCGTCCGATGCGGTGTCGTCCGGGGGCAAGGCCCTCCGCGACCTCGGCTCCGTGCTCGGCCGGCGCGGCGTCGTGTTCGCGTTCGGGGACTTCCTCGACGACGCGGCCGACCTCGTCTCGGGGCTGCGGATCCTGCGGTCGCAGAAGCACGAAATCGCCTTGTTTCAGGTGCTGGACGCGGCCGAGGTCGACTTCCCGTTCCGGCACCCGACGCTCTTCCGCGGGCTCGAAGGGCTCCCCGAAATCGCGACCGACCCGCTCGGCGTTCGCGACAGCTACCTCGCGGAGTTCGGCAAGCACGTCGCGGAAGTTGAGGCGGCTTGCCGCAGCATGGAAGTCGACTACACCCGCGTGCGGACGGACGACGACCTCGGCATGGTGCTGGCCGCGTACCTGCAACGGCGAAAAGGGCGGTAGTCAGGCGGCGGCACGGGAGGTGCGTTCCGGGGCGAGGCCGAGAACCTGCCGGTAGACGGCCATCGTTTCGCAGGCGGCGCGGTCCCAGGAAAAGGTGCGGGCGTAGGCGATGCGGTTCGCCTTGGTCGCGGCGGAAACGTCCGGGTTTGCGGCCACTTCCCGCATCGCGTCGCGCCAACCGGACAGATCATCGGGCGGAAGCAAGCGGGCGTGCGGGCCGACCACCTCGCGCACGGCGGGGTCGGTCGAGGCGAGGACGCTGCCGCCGACGGCAAGCATTTCCACGGGCGGGAAGCCGAACCCTTCGTAGTGGCTGGGGTACAGCAGGGCGGTCGCCCCCGCGTACAGCCCCGGCAAGTCCGCGTCCGGGACGTAGCCGAGGTGCCGCGCCCCGGCGGGTGCGGCGGTCGCGTCGAAGTATTCGCGATCCGCTTCCGACTTCCACCCCCACGGCCCAGCGAGAACAAGTGGACACGCTTCGCGGACTGACGCGGGCAGGTCGACGAACGCCCGCATCACGGCCGCGAGGTTCTTCCGGGGCTCGATCGTGCCGACGCACAGGAAGTAACTCGTCGGCAAGTTGTGACGAGCCCGCACCCCCGCGATCGCATCGGCGGGCAGGGGCCGGAAGCCGGGGTTCACCCCGTTTTGGACGGCGGTCACGCGGTGCGGCGAAATTCCCAGCAGTTCGATCGCTTCCCGCCGCACGGCCTCCGACACGACGATGACGTGATCCGCGCGTTCCAGCCCCCGGCGGAAGTGGCGGTCGTGGAAGCGGACGCGGTCCGTCGGGTGCCACTGCGGGAACCTCACGACGGACAGGTCGTGGACGGTCACGACGGTCGGCAGGTGAGAGCGGTACGGGACGAAGTTCGGCTCGTGGTACAGGTCGAACGGGAACGTGCGGGAGTACGCCTCGAAGTGGACGGCCGACGCGAGTTTCGCGACTTCCTTCGCGGAATCCCGGAGCTTCGCGGCGAGGCCGGGGCGAACCGGTTTCTTCCCGCCGCCCGTCGGCTTCGGTCTGTTGAACCGCTTCACCCAGCCGCCGACGCGGTCGCCGGGGTAGAGCGTGAAGGCGTCCGCGGGGTTGTGCGATTGCAGGTGGGCGTGCAACTGCGCGACGTGGTGCCCGACGCCGGTCTTCGGCTTCAGCGCGGCCAGTCCGTTGAGCAGCACCCGCATCCGTGACTCCGTCCGCTACAGAATTCGCCGCCGCACCGCGTGTCGCTCGCCCAGCACGACCGGGACGAGCGCGAGGTACGACACCGCCGCCGCCGCCACCGCCCGGGCGATCCGCCACCGGCCGCGGCCGGTCGCCGCACGGAATACCGCCTGACCCACCTTCGCCGCCAGACCGATCGCGGACCACAGGGCCAGGAACGGATCGGCGTTCCGCAATGCGGTCAAGGCCCGGTTGCGCTCCACGTAAAAGTGAAACAGCGGCGACTGATCCCCGGCGGCGGCCCCGTGGACGTGTCGGACCAGCGACCGCGGCGCGTAGCGAACGGTGCCGCCGGCGAGTTGGAGTCGCCAAAAATAGTCGAGGTCCTCGTAATAGACGAAGTACCGCGGGTCGAGGAGCGGTTCCCCTGGGGGCGGAGCGGGCACGGCGATCGCGGCCCCGCACCCGGCGAAGGCGGGAATCGCTTCCTCGTACTGGCCGATGTCCCGTTCGCGGAAGCCCCGGTCGGCCCCGCGGCCGTCCCGCAGCAGGAACGACCCGGCGCTGTTGATGAGGGTGGGATCGTGGGCGAAGACCAGCTTCGACGCGACCGCCGTGGCCCCGGACTCGTCCCGTTCGCGGAGGAGTTCTTCGAGCCAGAACGGGTCCGCAATGGTGTCGTTGTTGAGCAGAACGAGCGTGCCACCGCGGGCGTGCCGGGCGGCGACGTTGTTCCCTTCCGCGAAGCCGGTGTTGGTCGAGAGCGGAAGCAGCTTCACCCACGGGAACCGCGTCCGCACCAGTTCGGCGGAGCCGTCCGCGGAGGCGTTGTCGACGAGGATCACTTCAAACCGGTCGCGGGGAAACGTCTGATTTTCGAGAGCATTCAAGCACGCGGGGAGGTGCTTCGCCCCGTTGTAGTTGACGATGAGGACGGAAACGCAGAACCCCTCCCCCGGCCCCTCCCCGAAGCGGAGAGGGGAGGAAGAAGGGTTTGTCTCCCCCTCTCCGCTTTGGGAAGGGGGTAGGGGGGAGGGGTTTCTGGTCCGCGTCACGCCGCGGTCCGCGCGGGTTCGCTGTCCGTCGTTCCGCCGACGTGCGACCCCGTCTGCGGCCGGTGGACGCTCGCCTGGTACGCGGCCACCACCTCGGCGGGCTTGCCCTGGCGGACGATCCGGCCGTGTTCCATCCAGAGTACCTGCGTACACAGCGTCTGAATCGAACCGAGGTCGTGGCTGACCATGACCATCAGGCTCGCGGTCGCCATCATCTCCTTCATCCGCTTCGTGGCCTTCTGCTGGAACGCCATGTCCCCGACGCTGAGCACCTCGTCGACGAGCAGGACTTCCGGCTCGATGGCGGTGGCGATGGAGAACGCGAGGCGGATCATCATCCCCGCGGAGTAGTACCGCACCGGGATGTTCAAAAAGTCCCCGAGCTCGGTGAACTCCGCGATGCCGGCGATCTTCGACTTGAGCGTCTTCGGCGTCTCGCCCTGGAGGTAGGCGCGGTACTTGATGTTGTCCCAGCCGTTGGCGTCCGGCTCGAACCCGAGCGCGATGTCGAACAGCGAGCAGACGCGGCCCTCGACGACGCGGTGGCCGGACGTCGGGGGGTACACGCCGGCGAGCATCTTGAGCATCGTCGACTTGCCGGCCCCGTTGTGGCCGATGATGCCGATGCGGTCGCCGTCGGTCGCGGTGAGGTTGATCCCGGACAGGGCGTGGACCGCCACCTGCGGGTTCCGCGTCGGCAGGAACAGCCCGCGGACGAGGTACTCCTTCAGCGACACTTTTCGCTGCGAGCGGATCGTGAACGTCAGGTTCAGGTCGGTGAGTTCGATCTTGGCCATCGGCCCCGTCCGTGGAGTAGGCGAATCGTCTCGTAGGTCGGGCCGAGTCTTCGAGGCCCGACGGGAAGCGCAATGTCGGGCCTCGAAGCTCGGCCCGACCCACAAACCCAGCCGTCTTAGAGCTGGAAAATCAGCTTCTTCTGCAGCCACGCGATCGTCCCGCAGGCGAGCCCGAAGGCGACCGCACTGAGCACGCACCCTTGCAGGTACAGCGCGGTCGCCGGGGCCTCGCCCAGGGTCAACGGCCCGCGGATGAGTTCGAGGTAGACGTTCACCGGGTTGATGTCGACGAGCCAGGACAGCCCCTTCGCGTCGAGCACCTGCCGGGTGTACATGATCGGCGTCAGGAAGAAGAACAGTTGCGCCCCGACTTCGCACAGGTGCTGGGTGTCGTGGAAGTACACGGTCGCGAACGCGGCGAGGGTCGCGATCGACCACGCGAACACGAACGCGAGCAAGATTCCGGGCACCGCGGACGGGATGCCGTTGAGCAGGTCGACGGAGTCGCCGTTCGGCAGGGCGGGTTGCAGCACCACCACCATCGCGAGGACGACGCCGAGCGCGATCAGGAAGTGGATCGCGGTCCCCATCACCGTGCGGAGCGGGTAAATGCCGTAGGGCAGCGGGCACTGGCGGATGTACGACTCGTTCCGGACGAACGTCGAACACCCGGACAGCAGCGAGTTCCGGAGGAAGTCCCAGACCGCGAACCCGCCGATGAGGTAGCAGCCGTAGACGCGCCAGTCCGCGATCTTCATCAGGTCCTTGAACACGACGCAGAAGACGGCCGCCATCGCCAGCGGGTTGACGAGCGACCACCCGAGGCCGAGCACGGAGCGGCGGTACTTCTGGCGGAGGTCCATCTGGACCAGCGACATCCAGAAGTGGCGGTACGTCCAAACCGCCTGCAAGTGGTGGGTCATCCGTCGTTCCGTCGACAGGGCATCCGGGTCCGCCGCGCCGCTTCTTTGCGGCACGGACGCAGACGTTACCCGCTCGGCCGGGGGCACGCCAGCCCAACTCGAATCGGCCCGGTGCCGCCGACCGGGGCGGAGCTGACGAGATTGCCGGCTGTTCGGGCGGGGAGGGTCGGCCGCGGAAAAGGATTCGGAAGAGACGGTCGGTAACTGTTGCAGGACGTGAGGTAAGCTAGTAAGGTGACGGAAATTCCGTCGTCGGAACCGGCGCATCCGGGTGACTCTGTTCCACCCGATCCCGCGGAACATCCGACGACGATCCGTACACTCGTCCTCCCGGCCGCGGCCGAGGCAGATCACAGTGAGGCCCTCATGGCGTTCGCACTGAACATCGGCAAGTGCAGCCTGCTCGGCAACTACCGGGAAAACAACGAGGACTCGATCGAGGTCAAGCAGTTCCCGGACCTCATCGTGACCATCGTCGCGGACGGCATGGGCGGGCAGGCGGCCGGCGAAATCGCCTCCAAGCGGGCCGTCGAGATCATCCCCCGCGAACTCCGGAAGAACCTCGCGACCCACCTCAACGCCGACGGCGTCAAGAGCGTCATCAAGCGGGCCATCGTCACCGCCAACGAAGAAATCATGGCGATGGGCGCGCTCGACAAGGACATGAAGAACATGGGGACGACCGTCGTCCTCGCCGTCTGGCGGAAGGGGAACGAACTCTACGTCGCCGGCGTCGGCGACAGCCGGTGCTACCTCACCCGCGGCGGGAAGATCGAACAGCTCACCATCGATCACTCCCTCGCCCGCGCCCTCGTCGAGGCCGGCACCATCTCCGCCGCGGAGGCGAAGGACCACCGGTTCAAGAACGTCCTCTGGAAGTACCTCGGTAGCAAGGAAGTCGGCGAAGGCCCGGACGTGACCGCCGTCCCCCTCCAGGCCGGCGACCGGTTCGTCCTCTGTTCGGACGGCCTGACCGGCCCGGTGTCGGACGAGAACCTGCTCAACTTCATCCAGCAGCAGTCGGACATGCAGCAGTGTGCCGAAGGCCTCGGCCAACTGGCCCTCGACTCGGGGAGCCGCGATAACGTGTCGTGCATCACGATCGAAGTGTCCGAGCAGTAACTCTTCGTCGGAGTCGAGACGAAACGGGGCGGGGCGGGATCGGCCGATCCCGCCCCGCCCCGTTTTCTTCCCGGTCACAACCCCAAATCTGCCCCCCAGCCGGCGGGCTTCCGGACCCGGAGCAGGACCGTCGGGTTGACCGCCTCGAACCGCAGGCTTTCGAGTTGCTCGACGCCGCGGGCGAGGTTCATCAGCAGCACGTCGACCGGCGGCGAGAGCCGCTTCAATACCTGATAAGTGGCGGTAATCATCTCCAGGGTGCCGACGTTCGCGACGAGCCGGCCGCCGGGCCGCAGGGCGGCGAAGCTCGCTTCGAGCAGCCGCGCGACCTCCCCGCCGTTGCCGCCGACGAAGATCGCGTCCGGACCGGGCAGGTCGCCGAACACGGCAGGGGCGGTGCCGAACACGGCCTTCAGGTTGCTGACCCCGAACTTCTCCGCGTTCGCCACGATGAGGTGGAAGTCCGCGGAGTCCTGCTCGATCGCGTACACCGTCCCCGGCGCGGTCAGCTGGGCCATTTCGATGGCCACCGACCCGGACCCCGCGCCGACGTCCCAGGCCACGTCGCCGGGGTGGAGGTCCATTTGCGCGAGGGCCACCGCCCGGACTTCGGCCTGGGTGATGAGCCCGGTCTTCGGCCGCGTCTGGGCGAAGACCTCGTCCGGGTTGCCGAACCGGGCCAGCTTCGCGACCGGCCGCTGGGCGTCGGGCTGGTTGGGCTTTCGCCGCAGGATCAGGATGTTCAGCGGGTCGAACTTCAGGTCCTGCAGGTCGGCGAGTTCCGCCTGCGTGATGCGTTCGTCCTTCCCGCCGAGGTTTTCGCACACGACCGCGCGGAAGTACCCGATGCCGCGGGCGAGCAGCTCACGGGCGATCCGGCCGGGCGGGTAGCTCTCGCTGGTGAAGAGCCCGACCGTCTCGGCGGAGCGGATTTTCGACACGACCTCGTCCAGGGACTTCGCGGACAGGTCCGTCAGGTACGCCTCCTCCCAGGTTTCCTTGAGCCGGGCGAACGCGAGTTGCATGCTCGACACGTGCGGCACGACGTCGAAGTGCTCGGGGCCGACCTTCTCGCACAGGTAGCGGGCGGTGCCGTAAAAGAGCGGGTCGCCGACGGCGACGATCGCCTGCCGGCGGGTGCCGAGGTTCGCCTTGATGCGGGCCACGACGTCCGGCAGGTCCGCCCCGATGCGGACCCGCTCGGCCGCGAGTTCCGGCAGCAGACGGAGGGCGGAATCGGAGCCGTACACGACCTGCGCCGCGGCCAGCACCTCGCGGGACCGGGCCGTCAACCCGGCCAGTCCGTCGGGGCCGACACCGACGATCGGGATCTTCGCGGACATGGGCTACTCTCGGGAAAGGAGCGATGCCTTGTGGTTAATTCTTTTCGGAGGCTTTCGGCAAGCTTCTTGTCGGGTGGGTCGAGCCGGCTTTGCGGCGAAGACCCACCGATACCGCAAGGACGATCGCCGTGAACCAGTTTCTTGCGGGTGCGGTGGGTCTTCGCCGAAGCGGCTCGACCCACCCTACCTGGAGGCTGTCGGCAAGCTCGCGAACAGCAACCCGCTGCCGAGGACGGCGCTGAGCCCGGAGCCGATCAGGATGCCGCACTTGCCCGCGTCGAGGTGCTCGTCCGCCAGCCCGAGGTGGGCGATGAACAGCGACATCGTGAACCCGATCCCGCCGAGACACCCGGCCGCGACGAGCATCCGCAGCGTCACGCCGTCCGGAAGTTGCGCGAGCTTCAGCTTCACCGCCAAGAGGCTGAACGCGACGATTCCCAGCGGTTTTCCGAGCAGCAACCCGAGGGCGACCGCGACGGCAACCGGGTCCGTCACCGCGGCCGGTCGAAACGCCACGCCCGCGTTGACCAGTGCGAACAGCGGCATGATGACGAACCCGACCCACGGGTGGAGCGTCCCCTCCAGCCGTTCCAGCGGCGACGCGGACTCCTTCGCCGCGAACGCGAGCCGCTCGAAGTCGTGGTGCCCGACCTCGGCGGCGTCCCCCTCGGTCCGTTCCGCGGTCAGCCGGCCGAGCAGGTTCGCCATCGCCTGCTTCAGCGTCGCCCGGCCGACCCACGCGGACGCGGGCGTCATCAGCCCGAGCAGCACGCCCGCGATCGTCGGGTGGACCCCCGACCGCAACACCGCGAGCCAGATCCCCGCGCCGACGGCGAGGTAGACCGGCACCGTCCGCACCCCGAGCCGGTTCAGCGAGTACACGATGCCGAACCCCCCGGCCGCCGCCCCGAGCGCGGTCAGGTCCGGGCTGCCGCTGTACACCGCCGCGATGACGAGAATCGCCCCGATGTCGTCCGCGATGGCCAGCGACAGGAGGAACACCTTGAGCCCGATCGGCACCCGCGGCCCGAACAGGGCCAGCACGCCGACCACGAAGGCGATGTCGGTCGCCATCGGGACGCCCCAGCCTTTTTCGCCGGGGGTGCCGTGCATCAGCGCGAGGTACACCCCCGCCGGGGCAAGCATGCCCCCCAGGGCGGCGACCACGGGAAGAGCGGCTTTCTGCGGCGTGCTCAACTCCCCGGCGACGAGTTCCCGCTTGATTTCGAGGCCGACCACGAAAAAGAACAGGGTCATCAGCGCGTCGTTGACCCAGAAGTGCAGCGGCTCGTCGAGCGTGAACCGGCCGACCCCGACCCGGAACGGGAGTTCCCAGAAGTGGTGGAAGGCGTGCGCCGCCGGCGAGTTCGCCACGACGAGCGCCACCGCCGCACACACGACGAGTACGACCCCGCTGGCGGACTCGATCTCGAGGAATCGGCGGAACGGCCGGGTCATCCGCTGGATGGGGGCCTTCGGCAGCGGAACGGTGGAGGTGAGGTCGGTGGGGGTCATCGCACCTTCGGATTGGCGGCCGGAACTCGCGGCAAGCACGACGATTGTAACGATTCGGTCGGTCGCGCCGATCGGTGTGGTGTCGCCCGGACCGCGGGGGTAAGATACGGAAGTTGGCAGACCTCTCGACCACTCCTTCGCAAGGTGCGGGCCATGAACTCGGCACGGCTGTGGCTGGCGGCGGCGGTTGTCTCCTGCGGGCTCGGAACGGTCTCGGCCGCCCCCGTCCCCGCGGCCCCCTCGGACGAGCAGCTCAAAGAGCGGGCGCTCAAGCTCAACGAGTTGACCAACACCGAGGCGATGCAGACGAAGCTGACCGAACTCCTCAAGGACAAGGACAACACCAAGGCCCTCGTCGAGTACGCCGCCAAGCTGCACAAGGAAGCCAAGGACAAGGACAAGCCGTTCAAGTTCAACGCGGCGATCGTCCTGGCCAAAGCCTCGCACAACCTGAAGCAGAACGAAACCGCCGAAACCTTCTACTCCTTCGCCGCCGACACCGCGACGAAGCTGCAAAGCAGCTCCAAGACGCTGCAAGCCTACGAGGGGCTGCTCGACCTGTACTGGGACCAGAAGAAGTTCAAGGACGTCGAGGAAGTCTGCCAGAAGCTGATGGAGGCCCGCGGCAAGGAGATCGACCAGGCGAAGCCGTTCGTGCTCGAAAAGCTGGTCCAGGCGAAGGCCAAGCAGGGGGACACCGACGAGGCCCTCCGCATGGCCGAGGGGCTGGTTCAACTCGACCAGGGCGGGTGGTACTTCCTGCAACTCAAGGGCTGGGTCCAGCGGGAGGCCGGCAAGATCGATGACGCCATCGCGACCTACGAGGACGTGATCGAAAAGGTCGAGGACGCCAAGGGGCTCAAGGACGACATGAAGACCCGGCTGAAGAAGAACGCCCGGTACATCATCAGCGGGCTGCACGTCGACAACAAGAACATCGACAAGGCCGCGGACCAGCTCAAGAAGCTGATCAAGGACGACCCCGAGAACCCGACGTTCTACAACGACCTCGGCTTCATCTGGGCGGACCACGACAAGAACTTCAAGGAGTCTGAAGAATACATCCGCAAGGCCCTGGAACTGGACGCGAAGCAGCGGAAGAAGCTGCTCGAAGACGGCAAGATCGACGCCGTCGAGGCCGCCAAGGAGAACGCCGCGTACCTCGACAGCCTCGGGTGGGTGCTCTTCAAGCAGGGCAAGAACAAGGAGGCGAAGAAGTACCTCCTCGAAGCGATCAAGGACAAGGAGGACGAGGAAGGCCAGCACATCGAGATCTGGGACCACCTCGCGGACGTCCACGTCGCCCTCGGCGAGAAGAAGGAAGCCGTCGACATCTGGACGAAGGCCCTGAAGTTCGACGACATCACCAAGCGCGACGCCGAGCGGCGGAAGAAGATCACGGAGAAGCTCAAAAAGGTGAAGGCGGAACTCGCCAAGTCGGAGAAGTAAAGCGAAGAGATCGCTCACACAAAGCCACAAAGACACAAAGAATACCTTTCTTCTTTGTGTCTTTGTGGCTTTGTGTGAGATGTTGTTCGGATCCTGCCATGCTGCCCAACTGGACGCACACGCATATCGCCGGGAAGCCCGCGGACGTCTTCGAGCCGTCCGCGAAGCCGCGCGGGGTGGTGCTGTTCCTGCACCCCTACGGGCTGGAATCCCCGGCGACGAACGCCGTCTACACCGCGGAACTCGCGAAACACGGGCTCGCTTGCTGTGCCCCCTTCGGGGCGCACTCGTGGTGGGTCGATCGCGTGTGCCCGGAGTTCGACCCCGTACTGACGGCCGAGCGGCACCTGCTGCACAACGTGCTGCCGTGGATGCGGGCGAGGTGGGACGTGCCGGGGAACGCGGTCGCGGCGGCGGGGATCAGCATGGGCGGGCAGGGGGCGCTCCGGCTCGGGTTCCGGCACCCGGAGCGGTTCCGCGTCGTCGCCGGGGTGGCGTCCGCGATCGACTTCTGGGAACGCCACGGCACCGGGGCCGAGCTCGACGCGATGTACCCCACCCGCGAACACGCCCGGCAGGACTCCGCGACGTTGCAGGTGAACCCGGCCCACTTCCCGCCGCACGTGTGGTTCGCGTGCGACCCCGCCGACGAAGCGTGGCACCGCGGCAACGACCGCCTCGCCGAGAAACTCACGGCGTTCGGCCTGCCGTTCACCGCCGACCTGGACACGTCGGCGGGCGGGCATTCGTGGGGTTACTTCGACGCCGTCGCGCCGGCGATGTTCGCGTTCGTCGCCGGCGGGCTGGCCACGGAACGCCGGCGGCTGGTCTGAAGCGACGGGCATCGGTCCGCGTCGAACGGCTCCAGGAACCCGACGAACGTCGCCCCGCCGTAGGCCCACCGCGCCCCGTGCCCGGACGGCAGCCGCGCCTCGAACACCACGTCGTGCGCGAAGTGCCCGAACACGTTCCACCACGTCCGCTCCGTCAGAATCCGCCGCACCACCGCGGCCGCCGCCTCGTTCTGGACCGCGACCGGCCCGCGCGGCGTGCCCCAGAACCGGTCGCCCGACCGGCCGGCGTGCTTCGCCAGGGCCCGGGCCGCCACCGTCAGCGAATCGCGGTGTGCCCCCTGCGCCGCAGCCATCAGCTCGGCAACGGTCGGCGGGATGCCGGCGGCGTCGGTCAGGGTCGCGGGGGTGCGGCGCTGCCCGAGCAGGACCAGTAGCGCCGAAATCCCCGCGTGCTCGAACGCGGCCGCGAGTTCCGTCGGGGAACCGGACGCGACCGCGGCCCGGAACGGCTCGAACGCGGCGGCGTAGTCCGGGAGGATTTCCGCGGCGAAGTGCGGCGACGGCGGCGCGGTCGGAACCCCGTGCGCGTGCCACTCGGCGAGGCGAAGCGCGATGGCGTCCAGGTGTTCCGGCACCAGGAGCCGGGCGTGCTCGGCCCGGAACCGCGGGGAAAAGCGGTCCGGGGACGGGGTCGGCACAGGCGGTACAGTCGGCACGGTCGGCCTCCGGGCGGGCGGCTGAGGTCTCCGGGCGTACCCGTTCTGCCGGCCGTTCGGCGCGGCCCGCGGGCATCCCGTCGAAAGTCCACAGACACCCGGTTGCGGGGGCGGGTTCAGTCGCTAGGATATGGCCTACTCGACTTCAGGGATGACTCGCCGTCCCCCCGAGGGAAGGTCCGAACGGTGGCTACTCTTCTGGCCTCGAAAGGTTCGGCGATGGAAAAGTGGCTGTGTTACGGGGCCATGGGCGTCGCCGGGCTGATGGCGGTCGTCTTTCTCCTCGACCTCATCGTCGGCGTTCCGTTCGGCGGGAAGCCGTTCGTCATCGGCGACGTGTTCGGCCTGCTCGCCAGCCTCGTCGTCGGCTACCTCGGGTTCAACGCCAGCCGCGACGTGAAGTAACTCCGCAAGACCCGTCCCACCCCCCCGACCGGAGCGGGGCCACACCGGCGACCCCCGCGTCGAAAAACGCATCCTACCCGTCTCGGCCGCCGGCCCGTACCCTTTCCAGACGCAGTCCCCTTTCCCGCAACCGCGAGACCGGCATGTCGTTCTTCCCAGACGTCCCCAAGATCCCCTACGAAGGCCCGGACAGCAAGAACCCGCTCGCCTTCCGCTACTACAACGCCGGCGAGGTCGTCGAAGGCAAGACGATGCGCGACCACCTGCGGTTCGCCGTCGCCTACTGGCACACCTTCCGCGGCACCGGCAGCGACCCGTTCGGCCCCGGCACGATGCAGCGCCCGTGGGAAGACGGCACCGATTCCGTCGAGATGGCCCAGAAGCGGGTCCGCGTCGCCTTCGAGTTCACCGAGAAGCTCGGGGCACCGTACTACTGCTTCCACGACCGCGACGTCGCCCCGGAAGGCAAGACCCTCGCCGAGAGCAACAAGAACCTCGACGCCGTCGTGAAGGTGCTGAAGGAAGAACAGCAGCGTACCGGCATCAAGCTCCTGTGGGGCACCGCAAACCTCTTCAGCAACCCGCGGTTCGTCCACGGGGCGAGCACCAGCTGCAACGCGGACGTGTTCGCGTACTCCGCGGCGCAGGTGAAGAAGGCCCTCGAAGTGACGAAGGAACTCGGCGGCGAGAACTACGTCTTCTGGGGCGGCCGCGAAGGGTACATGACCATCACGAACACCGATCTGAAGCGGGAACTCGACCACTTCGCCAAGTTCCTTCACATGGCCGTCGACTACAAGAAGAAGATCGGGTTCACCGGCCCGTTCCTCATCGAGCCGAAGCCGCACGAGCCGACGAGCCACCAGTACGACTTCGACTGCGCGAACTCGCTGGCGTTCCTGCGGGCTTACGGCCTGGAGAAGGAGTTCAAGTTCAACGTCGAGACGAACCACGCAACCCTGGCGAAGCACACGATGGGGCACGAGCTCGCGTACGCCAGCGCGAACGGGATGCTCGGCAGCGTCGACGCCAACCGCGGCGACCCGCTGCTCGGGTGGGACACCGACCAGTTCCCGACGGACCTGTACCTGACGACCCAGACGATGCTCATCATCCTGAATCAGGGCGGGCTCGGGGCCGGCGGGCTGAACTTCGACGCGAAGGTCCGCCGCGAAAGCTTCGAGCCGATCGACCTCTTCCACGCCCACGTCGGGTCGATGGACGCCTTCGCCCAGGGCCTGAAGGCGGCGGCCGCGATCCGCAAGGACGGCTGGCTGGCGGACGTCATCAAGAAGCGGTACGCGAGCTGGGACACCGGCGTCGGGGCGGAAATCGAGTCCGGCAAGGCGTCGTTCGAGACGCTGGAAAAGTACATGCTCGAAAAGGGCAACGCCGCCCCGAACGAGTCCGGGCGGCAAGAATTGATCGAAAACCTGTTCAACCGCTACTTCCGCTGAGGGGAGTTGTCGCCCCGCCCGTGACGGTCGAGCCAGGGGGCCACGATGTCACGGGCGTCTTCGAGCAGGTCCGCCTGAGTCGTCGGCTTCCGAACGATCGCCTTGACGAACGACACCGCCGGGGCTCCGACATCCTTGGTGACGTACCGCACGACGGCTCCGACGTAGCAGTAGCACGTGTAGATGTTCGTCCACAGTTCCCGTGACTCGGCCGTGTGAGCGGTGGTCACCCGCCCGACGGGTTGGAAGGTCGAGCCGCTAGCCGGTGCCTGTGCGGGGGTATTCGTGACCGCGAGACTCAGGACGAGCAAGGCGAGTGTGGTCCGGAACATGGTGCCGACTCCGTGTATGTCGAGTCCGCAACCCGTGCGGACAGTTGGTGTTCGGGTGCGAGTGACTCGCACGGATTGAACTGATGCAAAGTCGAGGCCAAAATGGGAAAGCAGCACGCTCCGGCGTTCCTGGCGATCGTTCAGGATGCGAAGTCCCGCGTGAAAGAGTGCGGGGTCGAGGACGTGAAGCGGCGGCTCGGCGGGGGCGAAACGTTCTTGCTCGTCGACGTGCGGGAAGAGAGCGAATTCGCCGCCGGGCACCTGCCGGGCGCGGTCCACATCGGGAAGGGCGTCATCGAACGCGACATCGAGCGGAAGGTCCCGGACCCGGCGACGCCGCTGGTGCTCTACTGCGGCGGCGGGTTCCGGTCGGCGCTCGCCGCCGACGCGGTGCAGAAGATGGGGTACACGAACGTGGTCAGCATGGACGGCGGGTGGACCGCGTGGGTCAAGGCGGGCAACCCGGTGGAAAAGTCGGCGTGACGCCCGCCCGGCTCAGTGCCGCTGCACGGCCACGAACAGTTCGGACATCTTGATCCCCAGCGCCAGGCAGATGCGGTACAGCGTCTCGATGGAGGCCGAGTTCTTCCCGAGTTCGATCTGGGACAGGTAGCCGAGGGACACCCCGGTCCGGTCGGACATGCCGGCCAGGGTGAGCCCCAGCGCCTTGCGGCGCTCCCGGATGGCGGCCCCGAGCGCCTCCTTCAGCGCGTCCTCCGTCATCCGGAGCAGGCCCTTCCCCTCCAGGCACTTGACGACGATTTCCCGCAGGTGGTCGACCTGGAACGGCTTCGTCAGGTAGTCGTAGGTGCGGGCGCGGAGGCAGCTCAGGGCGCTGTCGACGGACGGGTACCCGGTCACGACCACGACGTTCGCGTCCGGCTGGTTGTCCCGGATCCAGGCGAACACCTGCTCCGGCTCGAGGCCGGGGAGGACGTAGTCCATCACGATCAGGTGGTAGTACCCGCGGGTCTCGCTGTCGGACTTCCGCGCCAGGGCGGCCTCGACCGCGTGCGGGTCGGACACGGTGTCGATTACGAAGTCCCGGTTGGAGAGCGCCGCCTGAATCACCGCGCAGGTTCCGGGGTCGTCGTCGAGGATCAGGATGCGGATGTCGCCGCTGCTCTGCAGTTCGTTGAGCGGGGAGAGCGCCTTCGCGGGCCGGCCGGCGGGGCGGACGGGCTCTTCGAGTACCGGTTCGGTCGCGGTCGTCATGGGGAGATTCCTCCGGTGGGCCTGGCGAGGGGGACGACGACCCGGACGAGCAGACCGGGGCCGCCGTCGGCGGGTTCGATGCGGATGCCGCCGCGGTGGGCGGTCAGGGTCCGAAACACGATGGCGAGCCCGAGCCCGCGGTGGCGGACCTTCGTGGTGAAAAACGGTTCGGCGAACAACTTCGTCCGGACGTCCGGCTTGACCCCCGGCCCGCGGTCCCGGACCGACACTTCCACGTGCCGCCCGGCTTCGGCCTTGCCCAGGTACCCGTGGGCGTCCCGGGGGCTGAGGTCGACGACCCCCGCGGTCACGGCCACCGGGCCGGCCGCCGGCGTCGCCTCGACCGCGTTGTCCAGCAGGTGCCCGAACACGGTGCCGAGCAGGCCGACGTCCATCGCCACGCTCGGGAGCGATTCGGGGAGCGCGATCTCGACCCGAGGCCCGCCCGCCGTGGTGCCCCGGAGCCGGGCTTCCTCCCGGGCCAGGGCCGCCCCGACCGATCCCGGCTGCGGCCGCGGGATCCCGGACCGGCTGAGCTGGTGCAACTGTTGCGTGAAGACCGTCCCGCGGTGCCCGATCTTGGCGATCTCCGCGACGAACTTCGCCGGCTGAGACGCCCGGTCCAGGAGGGGGGCCGTCAGGTCCGAGAATCCGATGATTCCCGTCAGGATGTTGTCGAAGTCGTGGGCCAGCCGCCCGGCGATGACCGCCACGTCATCCAGTCGACGGTTCAGGCGATCCGACTCCGAAGCCGCCGGCCTGAGGCACCGCTCGATCAACCGGGCGGACAGGCTCAAGTAGCTGCATTCGACCTCGGTCCAGGGATCCGCTGTGGGCTTTTCGGCCCACAACAACCCGTCCGCCCGGTCCGGGAGTCGGATCGCACGGCCGCACGGACCGACCGGGAAAGCGGTCGAAGCGGGGAGCGTTCCACAGGCCTCGGCGACAGCCGCGGGCAGTTCCGCGAGACTCTGCGTGGTCTCGGGGGTGGCGACGACTACTTGGGTCTGTCGTTCGCTCGGTGCCCACGCCACGCCGGCCGACTGCCAGCCCGAATCCCGCACCCAATCTCGAAAGCGGGCGCTGAAGGTACCCCCCTCGGACGCCTCGGAAAGCCAGTCGGCCAGGGAGTTCAGGCCGACGGCAAGCGTGCCGTTCGGTGCCATGATACCCTCCCACGAAGGGACCACCGGTCATCCGGCCGGCACCTCGCTCATGTCGTGGCTGAAAAAAATGCGTCTCTAGGAAGAGACAATAGGACGAGCCGGCCCGAAGTCAACCTGTTTTCGCGGTCAAACTCAACCCTTTACCCCAGCGGGAAATTGGATCAAGAATCGAGACGATCTTCTGATCTTGAATGGCGGCCGCGAGAACCTCGGCCGCTTTTCGGAATTCCCGGACGAATTACAGTCACTGGGGTCGGAGAACCGATCCAGATTGACACCGTCCCGGAGGAGTGAGAGGTGACACCGCGCGACCTCGCCATCGCCCTGCTGATTGCCTCCGTCGGGACGACGGTCGCCGCCGAGCCAGCCCTCCCGTTGCCGCCGGCAGGCAACTCCGTGCCCGATTCACGGCCGCTGCCGATCACCCTGCCGACAGCCCTCCGGCTCGCGGAAGCCAGTCCGCTCGACATCGCGATCGCCGCCGAACGCCTGCAAGCGGCCACCGCCCAGTACGACAAAGCCCGCGTGATGTGGCTGCCGAACCTGAACCTCGGCGTGAACTACTTCCGCCACGACGGCCAACTTCAAGACATCGTCGGGATCGTGTTCCCGACGAACAAGTCGTCTTTCCTCGTCGGCGGCGGGCCGAGCCTGTCCGTCGGCGTGACCGACGCCGTGTTCGCGCCGCTGGCCGGGAAGCAACTGGTCAAAGCCCGGCAAGCGGACCTGCAAGCCGCCCGCAACGACACGACCCTCGCCGTCGCGGAAGCGTATTTCACCGTGCAGCAAGCCCGTGGGGAAGTCGCCGGGGCCGTCGACGCCGCTCGGCGGGCGGACGAACTCGTCGCCCGGACGTCGAAGCTCGCCCCGGCCCTGGCCCCGACCGTCGAGATCACCCGCGCTCGGACCGAACTCGCGCACCGCCGGGTGGCCGTCGAAGCCGCCTACGAACGCTGGCAGCTCGCAAGCGCCGACCTCGCCCGGATTCTGCGGCTCGACCCCACCGCCGTCGTCGAACCGGCCGAAGACCCGCACCTGCGCGTGACGCTCGTCGACCCCATGTTTGGCATCGACGACCTGATTCCCGTTGCCCTCACGAACCGGCCCGAGCTCGCGGCGCATCAAGCCATCATCCAGGCGACGATTGCCCGCGTTCGCCAGGAAAAAGCCCGGCCGCTGCTGCCGAACATCGCCCTCCGCGGCGGGGCCGGCGGAACCTCCGGGCTTTCCAGCGGCTACTTCGGCGGCGGGCTCGACTCGGACATCGCGAAGTTCGGCGGGCGGAACACGATGGACCTGTCCGCCGTGTGGACGTTCGACAACCTCGGCCTCGGCAACCGGGCCGCCGTCAGGGAACGCGAGGCCGAGAACCGCGTGGCGATGCTCGAACTGCTGCGCAAGCAAGACCGCGTCGCCGCCGAGGTGACGCAAGCCCTGGCAAGGGTGAAGCGTTCCGCCGTCCGCGTGAAGGAAGCCGAAGCCGGCGTGCGGGACGCCGTCGACACCGCCGAGCGGAATCTGACGGGGCTCGGCTCGACCAAGCGGGTTGGCGAACAACTTCTGCTCGTGTTTCGGCCCCAGGAAGCGGTCGCGTCCGTGGCGGCCCTGGAGCAAGCGTACCGCGATTACTACGCCGCCGTCGCGGACAGCAACCGCGCCCAGTTCCAGCTGTACCGGGCTCTCGGTCACCCGGCCCAGGGGTTGAACCTGGCAGAGACCCCGAGCGGTTCCCCGCCGCGATAGATCCTTCCTTGTCAAGTCGGCCGCGGGCACGGGGACTGCCTCGACTGGCCCCGGCTACAATGGCGACATGAACCCGATCGCCTTCGCGCTACGCCACCCCGTCGTCGTCATCGTCGGTGTGATCGGTCTCGTCTGTGCCGGCGGCCTCGCCGCGAGCCGGCTCCGGGTGGACATCTTTCCGTCGCTGAACCAGCCCGTGATTTACGTCTGCCAGCCCTACGGCGGCATGGACCCGCAGCAGATGGAAGGGTTGATCGCGAACTACTACGAGTACCAGATCCTCTACGTGAACGGGATCAAGCACGTCGAGACGAAGAACGCCCAGGGCGTGTGCCTGTGCAAGCTCGTGTTTCACCCCGGCACGGACATGGGCGTCGCGATGGCCGAGGTCGTCGCCACCACGAACCGCGCGCGGGCGTTCATGCCCCCCGGCACGGTGTCGCCGTTCATCACCCGGTTCGACACCGGCAGCGTTCCGGTCGGTTACCTCGTCATGTCGAGCGAGACGAAGACCATCGCGCAGATCCAGGACCAGGCCTTGTTCAAGGTCCGGCCGATGTTCGCCGCGATCCCCGGCGTCTCCGCCCCGCCGCCGTTCGGGGGCGGCGTCCGGTCGGTCGTCATCCGCGCCGATCCGGAGCGGCTGCGGGCGTACAACGTGTCGGCGGACGAAGTCGTCCAGGCCCTCGCGACGGGGAACTCGATCAACCCGTCGGGTGCGATCCGGGTGCAAGAGCGGATGCCGATCGTGCCGACGAATTCCCTCGTCGTGTTGCCCGCGGACCTCGGCGAAATCGAGGTCAAGCACGGCATCTACATGCGCGACGTGGTCAAGCGCGACCCGGTCACGGACCGGCCGCTGATCGACGACGCGGCCGACATCCTGACCGGCGCGGCGATCGTCAACGGCCGGCGGGCGGTGTACATCCCCGTGACGAAACGCGCCGACGCGAGCACGCTGGCCGTCATCGCCGGGGTCAAGGACAACCTGCCGCAAATGCAGGCGGCCCTGCCCGATGACATCGCGGTGTCACTGGAAATGGACCAGTCGCCGTACGTCACGAGCGCCCTGAAGAACGTGGCGTTCGAGGCGGCCCTGTCCGCGGTCCTCGTCGGGCTCATGGTGCTTCTCTTCCTCCGCGACTGGCGGAGCGTCGTCGTCGTCGTGTTGAACATCCCGCTCGCGCTGACCGCCGCCGTCGTCGGCATCTGGCTGAGCGGCCAGACGATCAACCTGATGACCCTCGGCGGGCTCGCCCTCGCGGTCGGGATCCTCGTCGACGAGTCCACCGTGGAAGTCGAGAACATCCACGCCCAGATGGGCCGCACGAACTCGGTCGCCCTCGCCGTTCGCCGCGGGAACCAGGACACGGCCGTGCCGCGACTCCTCGCGATGATGTGCATCCTGGCCGTGTTCGTGCCGGCGTTCTTCATGACCGGTGCCGCCCGCGAACTGTTCGCCCCGCTGGCCCTGACGGTCGGGTTCGCGATGGTCGCGAGCTACGTCCTGTCCAGCACGTTCGTCCCCGTGCTGTGTGTCTGGCTGTTGAAGCACCGCGTTCACACGGAGCCCTCCGAATCGGGCGTCTTCTCCCGCGTGGTGCGGGGAACCGTCGCGCTGCGCTGGGTCGTCGTGCCGGTGGTGCTCTTCGGTAGTCTCGCGGCGATCCCGGCGGCGGGCAGTCAGGTCGGCACCGCCATTTTTCCCCAGGTCGACGCGGGGCAGTTCCAGTTCCGGCTGAAGGCCCCGGCCGGGACGCGGCTGGAGCAGACCGAGGCGATCGCGAACGAGGCCCTCGAAGCGATCAAGCGGGAGGCCGGCCCGGAGAACGTGACGTTCTCGCTGGGCTACGTCGGGATGGTCCCGACCACGAACCCCGTGCTGAACCTCTACCTCTGGAGCGGCGGCCCGGAGCAGGGGTTGGTCCGCGTCGCCCTCAAGCCGGGGAAGGTGCCCGTCGAGTCGCTGAAGGCCAAGCTCCGCGAGACGCTGCCGAACCACCTCAAAACGTGGGCCGCGGCGAAGTGGAAGAGCGAGGGCGTCCCGGCGGACCGGGCCGAGCGGCGGGCCGGTGACATCGCGCTGTCATTCGAGCCGTCGGACATCGTGAATCAGGTCATGAGCTTCGGCTCGCCGACGCCCGTCGAAGTCGCCGTGTCCGGGCCGAAGATGGCGGACAACCGCGAGTACGCCGAGAAACTGCGGGCCGAACTCGCAAAGGTGCCCGCCCTTCGGGACTTGCAATACACGCAATCGCTGAACTACCCGACGGTCGACGTGAAGTTCGACCGCCTCAAGCTCGCCGCGTCCGGCGTCACCGCCGACCAGGCCGCGAAGGCGGTCGCCCCGTTCACGTGGTCGAGCCGCTTTACCGCCCCGAACTACTGGCGCGACCCCGCCTCCGGCATCGGCTATCAGGTGCAGGTCGAAGTTCCGCAGAACCTCGTGAAGTCTGTGAAAGATCTGGAAACGATCCCCGTCCCCGCCCCGAGCGGCGAGCCGGTCTTGATCCGCGACATCGCCGAGGTGAAGGACGGCACGATGCCCGGCGAGATTCACCGCTTCAACATGCGCCGCACGGTCACGCTGCAAGCGAACTTCCAGGGGGACGATCTGGGCAGCGTCGCGAAGCAGGTGCGGGCCGCCATCGCCGCCGCGGGCGACCCGCCGAAGGGCGTGCAGGTCGACGTGCGGGGCCAGATCGCACCGCTGGAGGAGCTTTTTTCGGGGCTCGGCTTCGGGCTCATCGTCGCCGTCGGCGCGATCCTGCTGATGCTGACGGCGTACTTCCAGTCGATCCGGCTCGCGCTGGTGTCGGTCGCCCCGGTTCCGACCGTGCTACTCGGGGTGCTGACGGCGTTGCTCCTCACCGGGACGACGGTGAACCTGCAATCCTTCATGGGCGCGATCATGTCCGTCGGGGTCGCCACCGCGAACGCGATCCTGCTGGTGACGTTTGCCGAACGCTCCCGCCTCGCGGGGATGTCCGCCCGCGAAGCCGGCGTCGATGCCGCTCGGTCCCGCGTCCGCCCGATTCTGATGACCAGTGCCGCGATGATCGCCGGGATGATCCCGATGGCCCTCGGCGGCGACCAGACCGCCCCGCTCGGCCGGGCCGTCATCGGCGGGTTGTTGGCCTCCACTGTGACAACGCTCTTCGCATTGCCGGCGATCTTCGCACTTGTGATGGCCCGCGCCGGCGTCGCATCCGCCTCGCTCGACCCGTTCGACCCGGCGAGCCGCCACCACGTTCCCGAGACACATTCGAGGGTTGAGCATGTGTGATGAGCGTCTTGCCCCCTCCCCCTTGAGGGGGGAGGGTTGGGGTGGGGGTGAGAGGCTCACCACCCAAGCGACCCCCACCCTCACCCTCCCCCCTCCCAGGGGGAGGGGACCAATCCGGTTGCTAGCCGTTAAAGTGTTTCTGGTTCTCGGCTGCGCCGGGAAGCCCGCGCCGCCCCCCGCCGCGGCCCCGGCCGGAACGCCGGTCACGGTCGTTCGCCCCGTGAAGAAGCCGATCACCCGCGTCATCGAGCAACCCGGCACGGTCGAGCCGACCGAGGAAACCCAGCTCTTCGCAAAACTTCCAGGGTACGTGCAGACGCTCGGGTCAGACGGCGACCGCCGCATCGACATCGGCTGCCGCGTGACGCGCGGGCAGGAACTCGCCGTCATCGCGATTCCGGAACTGGAGAAGGAAGCGGACCAAAAGGCGTCGCTCGTGAAGCAATCGCGGGCCGAGGTGGTGCAGGCCAAGAAGTCCCTGGAGGCGGCCGCGGCCGGGGTCGGGCTGGCGGAAGCGACGGTCGCCGAGGCGAAGGCCGGGCTCGGCCGGGCGTCGGCGCTGTACAACCGCTGGGAGTCGGAATCGTCGCGGATCGCGGGGCTCGTGCGGTCCGGGGTGATCGACGCCCAGACGCGCGACGAGACGCTGAACCAGTTCCGCGCCGCCGAGGCAACCCGAGCCGAGGCGACCGCGAAGGTCGCATCCGCGGAAGCCGCCGTGCTGAAGGCGAAGGCCGACCGCGACAAGGCCGTCGCCGACGTGACGGCGGCCGAGGCCCGGCAGGAGGTCGCCGAGGCGGAAGTCGCCCGGCTCACGGAGCTGAAGAAGTACACCCGCGTGACCGCCCCGTTCGACGGCGTCGTCACTCGCCGGGCCGTCAGCACGGGAGATTTCCTGTCCGGCAACGGCAAGGAAGGCATCTTCACCGTGGCCCGGCTCGACCCGGTTCGCGTGGTCGTTCAGGTTCCGGAAGCGGACGCGGGGTTGGTCGCCGACGGGCTGCCGGTGAAGTTGACTCTGCAAGCACTGGGCGGCCCGGAACTGACCGGGACCGTCGCCCGCACGTCTTGGTCGCTGTCCGCCGGGTCGCGGACACTTCGCGCCGAGGTGGACGTGCCCAACCCGGACGGCAAAGTCCGGCCGGGGATGTACGCCTACGCCCGCATCACCGCGACGTTCCCCGAGGCGTGGGCGGTGCCGGCGGCCGCGGTCGGCAAGGCCGGGGACGACACGATCGTGTACTTCGCGGTGAACGGGAAGGCCGTGCGAAGCGTCGTGCAACCGCTCCGCGGCGACGGGCAGTTTACGCAACTTCGTCGGTACAAGTCGGCGGGTGCGACGGACTGGACCGACTTCACCGGCACGGAAACCCTCGCCACCCCTGCTGCCAGCCTGACCGACGGCGCGACGGTTCCGGCCTCCCCTTGAGCGAACTGCAATGACGAAGTTGACCCCCGACCCGATCGACCATGTCTCCCTCACGGAGTCGGTTCGCACCCCACACTGTGGGGGTGTCGTGCTCTTCCTGGGAACCGTCCGCGACCTGACCGGGGAAGTGGTGACGGCCCACCTGGACTACGACGCCTACGCACCGATGGCCGAGAAAAAGCTCGCGGACATCGAGGCCGAGGTGCGGGCGAAGTGGCCGGTCGGCGGGGTGGCGATGGTCCACCGGGTCGGCCGGCTCGAAGTCGGGGACGTGGCCGTGGCGGTCGCGGTCAGTTGCCCGCACCGGGCGGAGGCGTTCGCGGCGTGCCGGTTCGCCATCGACGCGGTGAAGGAACTCGTCCCCATCTGGAAGCGCGAGACCGCCCCCGACGGCACCGGCGACTGGGTCCACCCGAACGAGGCTTCCCGATGATTCCGTGCCCCTGTTGCCGGGCGAGTAACGACGTCGGCCCGACGTGCCGGCGGTGCAGGGCGGACCTGTCGCTGCTGTTCACCCTCGACGCGCGGCGGGACGTCTTGATCTCGGAAGCCCGACGGCTGGCGGCCGACTCGCCGCGGCAGGCGTTGGGCTACGTGGAGCAGGCGGAAGCTCTGCGACCCGCGCCGGAGTTGCGCCGGATGCGGGCCGCACTACTGGTTCTGGCGGGGGACTTCGCGGCAGCGGTCCGGTCCCGGCCGCCGGGCGGTTCTCCCCCGGCGGGCTGACTACCCCACGAACACGCCGGGGTTCACGAACGACGGGTCGGAATAGGTCAGCCACGGGGTGAAGTTGTTCCGCAGCAGGTCGCCGGAGGCGTACACCCGGACGACCCCGCCGGCCGCCCCGGCCGTCGTGACCGGGCCGTCGCCGGTGATCAGGTCCGGCCAGCCGTCGCGGTCGACGTCGACGGCCGCGACGTAGACCCCGCCGCGGTTGGAATCGTCCCCGGCGAAGAAGTTGATGATCTGCACGGCCTGGTTCCCGAGCAGTTGCGCCCCGCCGAACACGGTCACGCGGGGGCCGCCGCCGGGGCCGCCGCCGGCGATGAGGTCGCCGAACCCGTCGCCGTTCAGGTCGGCGGCGGCGACGAACGCGCCGTTGCGGAGCGTGTCCTCGAAGACGAAGAAGTCGTTCACCAGCCGGGACGGCGGGCCGTTGGCGGACGCGCCGGGGACCGTGAGGCCGTTGAAAATCGCGACCCGCGGGCCGCCGCCGAACCCGGCCGCCACGATCAGATCGACCCGGCCGTCGCCGTTGATGTCGCCGAGGGCGGACCGCGCCCCGCCGCGGAAGTTCGGGTCGTCGATGCCGAGGAAGTCCGCGAGGACGTTGCCGGTCGCCCCGTCGTAGACGAGCACCCGCGGGCCGCCCCCCTCGTCGGGCGTGACGACCACGTCCGCCCGGCCGTCGCCGTTGAGGTCGCCGGCCGCGACGTAGACCCCGCCGGTGAACGTCGACTCGAACGGGAACTTCTGGGCGATCTGGGCCCCGGTCGCGCCGTTGAAGACGACGACCTGCGTGGCGACGCCGGGGCCGGTGCCGTAGATGGTGTCGGCGACGCCGTCCCCGGTCACGTCGGCGGAGGCGACCCGTACCCCGCCGGTGAAGTTCCCGAACGGCACGCCCGGCGCGGGGGTGAGCCCGGTCGCGGTGACCGTGAACGCACTGGCACCCACACCCGCCCCGGACCCGATGGTGAACCGGCCGACCGCGGTTCCGGGCAACGCCACCGGAGCGGTCCCCCCGGCGGGCGGCGGCCGGAACCCGCCGCCGGAAACGAACGTCGGGCTGGTCGCGCTCTCCCAGCCGATGTCGCGGAGCACGGCGAAGTCCAGGTTGGACACCGGCCGCCGCTCGCCGGGGCCGATGGCCGGCACCATCGTGTCCTCCTGGCCGCCGAACTGGGTTCCCTCGCGGAAGTGGTCGACCCCGGCGTTGAGGGGCACCGGCCCGCCGAACACGGCGGTCGCGTTCGGGCCGACGAAGTTCGTCCCGCTGACGTTCCGGTTAAACGAGTCGGACGCGCCGAACCCGAAGATGTGGAGCAGTTCGTGGGTGGCGACGCTGAAGAAGTCGAACTGGTCGGCCGGCGGCGGGGCGGTGCCGAAGTGCCAGTTCGTGGTGCCGCTGAACGTGATCAGCCCGCCCCACGGGGCGTAGTCGGTGGCCGGGGTCGCGAGCGCCCCCGCCTGCCCGCGGGCGGAGACGAGGTCCACCCAGGCCGGGTCGCCCGCCACGCTGAAGCCGGTCGACGCGATCCCGAGGTCGTCCCCGAAGTTCGCGATCGCGGCGTTGACGTACACGAGCAGTGTGTTCGCGGGAATCGTCAGGTTCGGGAGGTCGGTGGTGATCCCCGTGGCCGGGTTGGTGAACGACGCCGACCACGTGTTTCCGCCGCCCGGCACGATGGCGGCGAGGGAGTCCGTCAGGCGCGGGCCGATCGTGGCGGCGGCCTGTTCCAGGGTCGCCCGGCGGGTCGGGTCGCTGAAGAACCCGGACGTGTCGAGGGAGTAGTCGAAGAGGATCGCGACGGGGTTGTCGCGGGTTTCGAGCAACTCGGCGCACAAGCGAACGCGGCGTGCGGGGCGTGGCATGGCCGGAGACCTGACGGTTGGGAAGATGTTCGGTCTAGACTAGCACGGTCGGCCGGGTCGTGCCGGGAAATCCGGTCACAGGATGCCCGCCCCGCTGTCCAGGGCGGTCATCTCGGCCGCGGCGCGGTCCGCTTCGATGGCGGTCTTCTGCCGGTAGACGTGCCCCTTGTCCACGGGCTCGAAGCCCAGCGACTTGCACAGCCCGAGGGCGGCCGGGTCGCCGGACGGGATTTGGAGTTCGGCGATCCCGAAGAACTGCTCCTGCAGGAACCGGAGCATGTCGAGGAGCATCAACTTCGCGAGCCCCTGCCGCCGCAGGTCCGGGCGGACCTGGACGTCGAAGATGCCGGCCGACGGGTAGTTCCACCGCCAGCTGAACCCCTCCAGTTCCCACACCACGGCGCGGGCGGCCGGCAGCCCGGTCAACTTGTCGAACAGCCGCAACTCGCTCGGTTCGAGGGTGCCCCAGACGCACTCCTGCCACCAGGACCCGGACTGCGCCCCGCGGAGGAGCAGTTGCACGTCGTACCGCCGGCGGAGCATCGAGAACCGGGGGTCGGCCACCGCGAGCGGGACGTCGAGCTTCCGCTGGAACACGAGCCGGGGGAACGCGGGCTCGTACCCGACCGCCCGCAGGAACGGGTCCGCCTCGGGGTCGGTTTCCAGCACGCCGGGCGAGTTGCTGCCCCCATACAGTCCGAACAGGTAGGGGTTGTACGGGCTCATCGACCCGACCACGACCTCGGACGCGCCCTTCTGGCGGAGCCACTCCTCCGCCCGGCGGACGAGTTCCCGGCCGACGCCCTGCCGGCGGTGCGACTTCCGGACGACGACGGCCGAGATGACGCCGAGGTCCGTGGACAGTTTGTCGAACTGGTCGGTGGGGGCGAACCCGGACAGGACGAAGCCGACGATTTGCCTGGGGTCGTCCTGCTCGGCGACGACGACGGCCTCGGCGGAAAAGTAGGGCTTGCTGAACACCCACCGTTCGAGCAGGCCGGGCGTCCGGAGCGGGAAGGTGCCGCGCGAGGCGAGCGCGTCGTTCCAGACTTCCACCAGGCCGGGCGGGTCGGTGTTTCGGAACCGGCGGTACGTGATCACGGTCGGTTCCTGGGCACCCCCGGCCCGCCCCGCTGAAGCATGTCAGGGCGAGAGGGCTCCGGTCCGGGCGGTGCGGGGGTCATCCCTAATATAACCACCGGCCGAACCGGGGCAACCGAGCCCCCGCCCGCCCGCCCGAAGGAATTCCCGCATGGTCCGCCCATCCCTCCCGACCGGTCTGGCCGTCACCCTGGCCCTGCTCGGCGTCGCCGCCGACTGGCCCAACCTCCACGGCCCGAACCGCGACGGCCACTCCCCCGAAGTCGGGTTGAAGTGGGACTGGCCGAAGGCCGGCCCCGCGGTGGCGTGGAAGCTCGACGTGGGCACCGGCTGGGCCGGCGTCACCGCCTCGAACGGCGTCGCGTTCCTGTTCCACCGCGTCGGCGACGACGAAGTCCTCGTCGCCCTCGACCCCGAGAAGGGGACGGAGAAGTGGAAGCACGCCGCCCGCACCAAGTACCGGGACGACTTCAACTTCGACGACGGCCCGCGGTGTACCCCCGTCGTCGCGGGCGGCCGAGTCTTCACCCTCGGGGCGAACGGCGACCTCCACGCCGTCGACGAAAAGAAGGGCACCAAGCTCTGGCACCGCAACATTCTGACCGATTACAAGTCCGCGAAAGGGTTCTTCGGCGTCGGCGCGAGCCCGATCGTGGTCGGCGATCACCTGCTCGTCAACGTCGGCGGCAAGGGGGCGGGGGTCGTCGCGTTCGATGTCGAGTCTGGAAAAGAGAAGTGGAAGGCGACCGACGATGCGGCAAGCTACTCGTCGCCGATTGCCCTGACAGTGAGCGGCAAACCCCGCGTCGCGTTCCTGACTCGTGCGCGGTTGGTCGTGCTCGATCCTGCCGATGGTACGGTGCTGTTCACCAAGGAGTTCCGCGCCCGCCTCGAAGCGTCCGTCAACGCCGCGAGCCCGGTTCGGAACGGGGAGGAACTCTTTCTCTCATCCAGCTACGGCGTCGGGGCCATCGTGTTGAAGCCGAAGGGCACCGAATGGGACGAAGTCTGGGCAAACGACAAGTCGCTCTCGTGCCATTACAACACGCCGGTCCTCGTCGGCGATCACCTCTACGGGGTCGACGGCCGGCAGGAAGGCGGCGCGGCCCGGCTGCGGTGCGTCGAGTGGAAGACCGGCGAGGTGAAGTGGACCGAGGAAAAATTCGGCTGTGCCACGCTCATCGCCGTCGACGGCGGGTTCCTCGCGGCGACCGAACGCGGGGAACTGGTCCGGTTCGACGCGACCCCCGCCGGGTACAAGGAGCGGGCGCGGGCCAAGGTGTTGGACGGCGTCGTCCGCGCCGCGGCGTGTTTGTCCGACGGCAAGCTGTACGTCCGCGATGAGAAGAAGCTCGTCTGCGTGAAGCTGAAGTAACCTTCAATCCTCCACCTGCCTTCGCGTCTTGCGCCTCAACTTCGCTTCTTCGGTTTCCTGCTCCTCGGCGTCGGTCGAGACCAGATCCTTCGCCGCGTTCGGGTCGAGTTCGACCGTCAACGGCTGGGCGAACTCGTCCTTGTCGACCGCGAGCACGACGCGGTAGAGGCCCGGTTGCACCTGCGAACCGCCCAGCGCGCGGGCTCCGGGGGCGGGCTTCGTCGGCGGGCCGCTGAGGTCCCACTGCAACCGGTGGAACCCCGGCGCGGTCGGCGCGGCTCGGAATTCGCGGACGACCTTGCCGGCGGCGTCGGTCACCTTCACCGCCACCTTGTCGGCCTTCGCGGTGAGCAGGTAGTCGATCGTCGCGCCGCGGAACGGGTTCTGGCCGGTGAACTTTCGCTCCGCGAACGAGTACGGGAAGGTGTTGCCGTCGAGCTTCCAGCGGGTCGCGACGGCCGGGGCGAAGAGCGTGGCCTTCGCCGTCAGCACCTCCGGCTTCGCCTGCCGCAGCGCGTTCACGTCGAGCACCCAGACGCTGCGGCCGTGCGTCCCGGCGACGAGGTCCGGGGCCGTCGTCGGCTGGGCGAACTCGTGGACGGCCACGGTCGGCAGGCCCGCCCCGAGCCGGGACCAATGGCCGCCGCGGTCGACCGACACCCACGCGCCGAACTCGGTACCCAGGTACAGGAGGTTCGGGCTGATTAGGTCTTCCCGCACGACTCGCGTCGAGCCGAACGCCGGCAGGTTCGCGTTGAGCAGCTTCCACGTCGCGCCGTAGTCCTCCGTGACCAGGACGTACGGCCGGTCGTCGTCGGAACGGTGGCCGTCGAGCGCGACGTAGCACCGCCCCTCTTTTTCCCGGCTCGGCTCGACGGACGACACCCACCGCGGCCCCGGAACGCCGGCCTTTTCGAGGTTCGCGGAGACGTTCTCCCACTTCGCGCCGCCGTCGCGGGAGACCCACAGGAAGCCGTCGTCGGTGCCTGCCCAGAGCACGTCCGGGTTCCGCGTCGACTCGCCCAGTGCGACGATGCTCCCCTGTTTCGTGCGCGTCAGTTCCGGCGAAATCCGGCGGGCGTCGTCCCCGCGCTTCACGGAACGGTACACGTACTGCGCCCCGCAATAGAAGATGCTCGGGTTGTGGTGGCTGAGGAAGTAGGGCGTGTTCCAGTTGAACCGCAGCGGCCCCTCGCCGGGCTTCGCGGCCGGGCGGATGGACGCCCGCTCGCCGGTGCGCAGGTTCCGGCGGAACATCGCCCCGCCCTGGCTTTCGGAGTAGACGAGGTCCGGGTCGGTCGGGTCGATGCGGCAGACGAAGCCGTCCCCGCCGTTGATGAAGGCCCAGTCCTCGTTCACCGGACCGGTGCCGCGGAGCGAGTGGCTCGGCCCGCCCCAGCTGCCGTTGTCCTGCAACCCGCCGTAGACGCGGTACGGCCGGCGGATGTCGACCGCGACGTGGTAGAACTGCCCGAGCGCGAGCGTGTTAAGGTGGTCCCAGTTCTGGCCGCGGTCGTAGCTGGCGTAGAAGCCGCCGTCCGTACCGAAGATGAGGTGCCGGCCGTTCGCCGGGTTGATCCAGAGGGCGTGCTGGTCCGGGTGGACGCCCTTCGTCGGGGCCGCGTCGAACCGCTTGCCGCCGTCCGTGGACTTCCACAGCGGCACGTCGCCGAGGACGTAGATCGTGTTGTCGTCGGTCGGGTCGACGCGGATTTTCGAGAAGTACATCGGCCGGGGGTTCACCGAGTTGACGCGGGTCCAGGTCTCGCCGTTGTCCTTCGACAGATACACGCCGCCGGTCTGGACGCCGTCCCGGCCCTGGCGGTTCTGAGCGTTAGGCTGCTGCCCGCCGAGGCCCATGCCGTAGGGTTTGCCCGGCTTGGCCGCCGGCGGGGCCGCGAGGGTGACGGCGATCTTCTTCTCGGCTTTTTCCCGCAGGATGGTCAGGGTGATCGTGTCGCCGACCTTCTTGCCGCGGACGCCCGCCGCGTACTCGTTCAGGTTCGACACCTTGCGGTCGTCGACCGCGACGATCTGGTCGCCGGGCAGAACCCCCGCGCTGGCCGCCGGCCCGCCGTCCGCGACTTCCTCGACGACGAGCGGGTCGCCCTTCGCGGGGCGGAAGCCGGCGACGGGGGCCGTGGCCGGGGTTTCCGGCGGCGGCCGGGTGCCGAGCGTGACCTCGATGTCGACGTCCTTCCCGTCGCGCTTCACGGCCAGTTTCAGCTTGTCCCCCGGCTTCTTGTCCGCGAACTGGTCGACGAACTTCTCGTACCCGGCGACCTTGACGCCGTCCGCTGACACCACGGTGTCACCGGCCTTGAGACCGGCCTTCTCGGCGGGGCCGTTCTTCGTGACCTCGGTGATCTTCGCCCCGCCGCCGTCCGCGTCCTCGCCGACGACGCCCATGTAGACCTTGACGAGTTCCCCGGTGCCGCCCTTCTCCGTGTCGACGACCGCGTACACGAGCCCCCTGGTTTTCCGGGAGTAGTCCAGCCCGACGCGGCCGAGCTTCACGCTCGGCAGCCCCGCCTTCGCGTCCGGGCCGGACAGCCGCTTCCAGGTCTTGCCGCCGTCGGCGGTCTTCCACAGGGCGGACCCCGGTGCGTGCGTCACGACGGGGCCGTACACGTCCGGCACGGGCGGGTCGCCGAAGAACCCGTCGAAGCCGTCGCGCTTGCGCTCCCACGTCGCGACGATCAGCGTCTCGGGGTCGAACGGGTCGAACCGGGCGTCGATCACGCCGGTGTTGTCGTCGATGCTCAGCACCTTCTCCCACGTCTTCCCGCCGTCGGTGGTCTTGAACAGCCCGCGTTCGGGGTTCGGGCCGTAGAGCCGGCCGAGCGCCCCCACGTAAACCACGTCCGGATTCTTCGGGTGGATCAGAATCCGACCGATCTGAAAGGTTTTCGTCAGACCCATGTTCGCCCACGTCTTGCCGCCGTCGACGGACTTGTAGACGCCGTCGCCATACGAGACGGAGTTCCGCGGGTTGGCCTCGCCGGTGCCGACCCACACGACGTTCGGGTTCGCCTGCGAGACCGCCACGTCGCCGATCGAGACGGTGGATTCCTTGTCGAACAGGAACGTGAACGTGGTGCCGTTGTTCGTCGTCTTCAGTAACCCGCCGGACGCGGTGGCGACGAAGTAGGTGGTCGGGTCGCTCTCGACGACGGCCAGGGCGGTGATGCGGCCGCCCATGTTCGCGGGGCCGATGCACCGCCACGGGAGTTTCCCGACGAGCGACTCCGGCAACGTGCCGCCAGTAGGGCTTGCGACCGACCGGGGAAGGGGGGCGAGTTCCGGAGCCTTCCTGACCGCGTCGAGCCGGGCTTGCAGCTCGCGGAGTTGCTTTTCCAGGTCGGCGATCAGCCGGTCGCGTTCGTCGGGGGAAAGGGCTGCGACCTGGGCGGGGGCCGCGTCAGCGGACCGGCCGGGAATGAGCGGAACGGCCGCCAACAGTGCGGCAAGCAGGATGCGCGTCACGGGTAAGTCTCGGTGCGGGTGGATTGCCCAGGCTTCCGATTTTACGCCGTCGGCGGGACCGGAACCAGCACCGTCGCGGAGGAACGCAGGCCCGAATCGAGCCGACGGATTCTTTCCGAGATTCAATTTCCAATTTCTCCGATTCGTTGTTCGTGAAGGTTATAACTCCATCGCGGGGACGAACCCCCTCCGCCCTCGGTTGTCGGGTCGCGCCCTCTCGGAGTCGCCATCGTGCGGAACGTCTCGATCGTGCTGGTGACGCTGGCGCTGGTCGCGGTCTCGGGCTACTCAGCCGCCCAGTGGAAGGCGGCAGAGGGCATCGGATGGGAATCGCTTGAGGACGAGGCGGAACGGGCTGAAGAGCGCGCGAGGCAGCAGCAACTGGAAGCGACTCGGCAGGCCGTTGCAAACCGCATCGCGCTGAAGGAGGCGTTGATCGCCGAGTTGATCGAAGGCCGGCGGAGTCTCCGCGAGGTCACGGCCGCCTTTGTGTCGCTGAACGAAAACCAGCCGGGGTACTCGCTCGGGATTCGGCACGCCCACCCCGGCAGCACCGACGAAGAACGGACGGCTCACAACGTGCTCACCTACGCGAAACTCTCCCTGACGAGCTTGCCGCCCGAGACGCAAGACAGGGTTCTGGCCCGACTGCGCTGCGAGTTCGAGGCGTGGCTTCCCGGCGTCTGCTCGAACGACTTCAAGCCGATCTAGCCGACGAGACTCGACCGCGACTCGGTCGTCGCGGTCGAGTCGTTGGCCGTCACGCCCGTTCGAGCATGTCCCAGCCCTTGCGGTACTCGTACTTGATGAACTTCGCGGCCTCCGGACAGTCCTTGGCCGCGACCGCCTCGCCGTCGAACTCGAACGCCTTGCCGGTCCGGATGGCGACGTTGCCGAGCAGGAACGCGGCCGTCAGGAAGCTGGCGTAGTCGAAGTTGGACAGCGCCAGTTCCGGCTTGCCGGCCTTGATCGCCTCGACCCACTCCGCCTTCTGCCCCTGGTCGCTCTTGCCGTTGACGGCCAGCTTTTCCGGCTTCGTGGTGCCGTCGGCCTTCTCGCCCGTCTCGAAGAACACCTGCGCGCCATAGTCGTTCGGCGAGTACGCGATGCCCTTCTCGCCGACGAGGATCGAGCCGCTGTTCGACAGGCCCTTGCCGCCCGCGAGCTTGACCGCCCGTTCGACGAGCGCGTCCGGCGGGGTCAGCTTCTTGCCGTCCTTTTTGCCCTCGTACCAGTGCAGCGTCACCGGCGGGAGGTCGCCGCGGGCGGGGAAGTTCAGCGTGACGTGAGCCGAACTCGGGCACGTCAGCGAGTTCACGTCGGTCGCCTCGGCGGACACCTTGCTCGGGTGGCCGAGCTTCAGGGCCATGAACGCCATGTTCGCGGTGTGGCAGGCCATGTCACCGATCGCGCCGGTGCCGAAGTCCCAGTACCCGCGCCACGCGAACGGGTGGATCTTCGCGGCGTACGGGCGGCTCGCCACCGGCCCCAGGAACTCGTCCCAGTGGACGTGCTTCGGCACTTCCGCTTCCTTCGGCGGCTTGTCCGCGGTCACTTCAGGGGCCTGCGGCCAGATCGGCCGGTTCGTCCAGACGTGGACTTCCTTCACCGGCCCGAGCACGCCGGCCTGGACGAGCTCGACGGACTTCCGCAGCCCGTTTTCGGACGTGCCCTGGTTGCCCATCTGGGTGCAGACCTTGTGCTCCTTCGCCAGCTTCCGCAGCAGGTGCGCCTCGAACACCGTCCGGGTCAGCGGCTTCTGGACGTAGGCGTGCTTGCCCATCCGGATGCCGAGGGCCGCGGCGAGGGCGTGGGTGTGGTCCGGGGTGGAGACGACGACCGCGTCGAACGTCTTGCCGGCCTCGTCGTACATCTTGCGGAAGTCGAAGAACGTCTTCGCCTCGGGCCACTTCTTCGCCTTCGGGGCGAGGTGGTTGTCGTCGATGTCGCACAGGGCGACGACTTCCATGAGGGTGCCGGCCTGGTCGATGTCGCTGGACCCCTTGCCGCCGACGCCGACGCCGGCGACCTTGAGGCGGTCGTTGGAGCCGGCCGCGCGGACGACGGAGACGGCGTCCCCGGTGTAGAGGTAGCCGAGCCCGGCGGCGGCCGAGCCAACCTGGAGGAAACGCCGACGGTTCAAACGGGCGGACATGAGAGAGGACTCCTGGGGTGGGAACGCGAGTCGGGCGGGGTGCGGGCGAACACAAGTGTAGGCGACCGCCCGGCCGCGGGCAACGACGAAGGTCGCAGGTCGTCGGGGGCGACCCTCTTGCTACGATAACGTCATTCGGACCTGTGGCCGGAGTGTTCGCCCATGCAAGACGGCACGCGAGTGGCAGTGATCGTGGTCGCGTCCGGGGCGGCGGTCGCGTGGTGGCGGCTGGCCCGCGGGCTGGCCCACCTGCACCCGTTCACCTGCCTGCTCGGGTTCGTCCTGGTCATGCTGGTGCTGTCGTGCGTGGCCGCGGCCGGGGCGATCGGCGCGACGCGGCCGAAGGTCGTGCGGGGGTGGTGGACGGTCGCCTCGGCCGCGCTCCTGCTCGTCGCGGTGGCCGGAGCCGTCCAGCTGCCGGCGGTATTCCTGTCGGACACCGCGGTCGACAGCGAGCGAGTTCCGGCGACCCGACCGTGAGTCTGCTATCTTGAAGTGTCGCCCGCCCCGCCCTCACGTTGAAGCCGAATGACCGCGTTGCCTTCGATTTCCCACCGGACGGCCCTCCTCCGCACGGTCCCGCCGGGGGAACTCCTCGTCCACGAGATTTACCGCAGCCTCCAGGGCGAGTCGACGTTCGCCGGGCTACCGTGCGTGTTCGTGCGCCTGAGTGTCTGCGACAGCCGGTGTGCGTGGTGCGACACCCCGCACGCCTTCACCCAGGGGAAGCGGCTCGGCCGGGCGGCGGTGCTGGAACAAGCCCTGAGCTTCGACTGCCCGCTCGTCGAGATCACCGGCGGGGAACCGCTCCTTCAGCCGGACGTGTTCCCGCTCATGACGGAACTGTGCGACGCCGGGAAAACGGTGCTCCTCGAAACGAGCGGGGCGCACGACGTCGGCCCCGTCGACCGGCGGGTCCACGTGATCGCGGACCTCAAGTGCCCGGACAGCGGCGAGTGCGAGCGGAACCACTGGCCGAACCTGGCCAAGTTGAAACCGACGGACCAGGTCAAGTTCGTGATCGCGTCCCGCGGGGACTGGGACTGGGCCGCGGACACGGTTCGGACTCACGGCCTCGACCGGCGGTTTTCGGTCCTCGTCAGTGCGGTCTTCGACCGGGTGAACCTGCAAGACCTGGCCGGGTGGGTACTCGACTCGGGGCTCGACGTGCGGATGCAACTGCAGATGCACAAGTACATCTGGCACCCGACCGCCCGCGGGGTGTGACACCGAACGGCGTCGAGTGTTTTTCCTCCCCTCTCCCCGCTGGGGAGAGGGGTCGGGGGTGAGGGGAACGGCTTCATCAGGGCTCAGACTTTTTCCCCGGAGATGAAGCTCCATTTCACGTGGGGCCTTTCCCTCACCCGGCCTTCGGCCACCCTCTCCCCCGAAGGCAGAGGGTCATCAGGGCGTGCTTTCTGACAGGCCGGTTGCCGTCACCCGCCGTTACCCCGCCTCCGGCACCACCGCGAGTTCCGTCGCGCCGCGGCAGCCGTCCAGGACGAACTTCTGGAACGAAAAAATCCGCTCCTCCCGGGTGCCGATGACGCCGCGGTGCGGGCTGGCGGCCAGCCCCCGCTGGACCCCGCCGTAGATCGCCGCGTCCTCGGCGAAGACCCGCTTCCCGATGAGGACCGCGGACAGCCGCAGGAACTGGTGGCTCAGCCACGCCAGCGGGTTCCGCCGGTCCCCGCGGAGCACGAACATCAGGCTGCGGTACCGGCACGTCGTCGGCCCTGTGGGGTAGACCGCCTGCATCATCCGGAACGAGTCGAGGGAACTCCCGGTCAGGTGCGGGTGGCGGACGCGGTGCCAGTACTCGCGGGTGACCGGCTGGCCGAGCCGGCGGACCAGCCAGTCCTGCGCCCGCGTGGCGAACTCGACGGGCTGCACCGTCTTGAACGTCGAATAGTGGTCTGCCAGTTCGTGCCAGGCGTTCGCCTCGGGCGGGTAGTCCTTGAACGTGTACGGGTGGACCTGCGGGACGTGGTACGACTCCAGCGAGTTTTCGAGTACCACCTTCCAGTTGCACGGGAACTCCGCCTCCCACGTCGCGGCGTGGCGGAACGGCGGGGAAAAGTCGGCGGTCCACCGGTCCGCCAGGGGGCCGGCCCACTCGCGCAGGGGCGGGCCGCCGTCGTCGAGGGTCACGAAGACGAGGTCCCCGAGCGTGTCGAGGCGGAACCGCCGCAGGCACGAGTTGTCGCGGTCCCAAGGGCGGAACGCCTTCGCGTCCGGGATCGCCCCGGTCCGGCCCTCGGCGTTGAACTCCCAGCCGTGGTACTGGCACTTCAACTTCGCCGCGTTGCCGCCCGGCTTGTCCGTCAGCCGGCTGTGCCGGTGCGGGCAGACGTTCAAAAACGCCCGGAGTTCGCCGTCGAAGTTCCGCAGGAGCAACGGCGTTTCGAGGAGGTCGAGGGTGAGGAAGTCGCCGGGCCGGGCGAGGTCGCGGCGGGTGCAGACGGGGTGCCAGGCCGGGCGGAAGAGGTGCCGCAGTTCGGCCCGGTACTGCGATTCGGACGTGTAGTGTTCGGGGCGGAGCAGGTGTTCGAGGTGCTGCTGGTGGACGAACATCGCGGGTCGAACCTCCGGCGGCGCGGGCGATCGCGGTGCCGGGGTATTCTAGGCAAAGCGTGTACCCTACCGCCCGGACTCGAACACCCAGACGTAGTTCCGCTCCAGCAGGTCCCGGCCGATCTCCCACTGCTTCCCGAACTCGGCCGCCGCCTTCGGGGACGCCTTCCACTGCAATTCCCAGGTCTTCACCAGCGGCTTCGCGTTCCCGATGGCGCGGTTCAGCCGCAACTGGAACGCGGGGGCCCGCCCCTTGGCGTCGAGCTCGATCGAGAACCAGAACGCCTTCCCGGACTTCAGTTCCTTGACGGCCTTCCACTCGCCGTCGCCCCACCGGTACTCGAAGTTGAAGGTCAGGTCCTTCGTGTTGTTGTTGACCGTCACGACGGCATACTTGTTGTCCGCGGCGAACGCCGGGCCGCCGATCAGAACCAGGGCGAACGCGATGAGGGCAGGGCGGGTCACGGGCAGCCTCCGGGGTGTCTCGTGAAAATGACCGTAGGACACGCAACGGGGCAACGCAAGTTTCGCTCACACCCCGGGTCGGTACGCCAGCCCGGTCGTCTCGGTGATCGTCTCGGCGATGGCCTCCGCGGTCTCCCGCTTCGTCGCCACGAACGCGACCGCGTCCGTGCTGCCGTACACGTCGCACAGCCGCACGGCGAACCGCTCCGGGCGGATGACCATCAGGTAGAAGATGACCCCCGGCAGGATGCACAGTGTGAACAGGTACAGGCACACCAGCACGGCCACCACTCCCGCCCCCTGCGTGGCGGTGATCGCGACCGCCTGGCTCTTTTTCCAGGGGATCTTGATCACCGGCCACTTCAGGAACCCGATCCGCCGGACGCGGTGGATCGTCGTCTTCCCCTGGGCCGTGCGGCGGACGAGCAAAGAGTCGAACGTCCCGACGACGAACGCCTGCAGCACCCCCTGGATGAACAGGTTCGCGATTCCCGCGCACGCCCAGCCCTCCAGCCCGAACGACGCCAGCATGATGACGACGTTGACGACCTGCGCCGCCCCGAACAGTTGCAGCCGCCACGTCAGCGGCCAGCCCTCCTCCCACTCGCGAGTGATCGGCTGGAACGTCCGTTTCTGCTTCCGTTCCCCGGTGCCGAGGTCGCGGCCACAGTGGACGCACAGCGTCGCGTCGAGCGGCAACTCGCCCCGGCAGTGCGGGCACGGCTTCGTCCCGGTGCCGGGAACGGCGTAGGGTTGAACGTCGTCGTCGGACTCGTCCTGCGTCCCTGCGAGAAGCGGTGGGCCGGTTGGCTCGTCGCTCTCGAAGTTGGGCCGGGAATCGCGCGGGTCGGCGGCCGGTTTTGCAACTCTCGGTGGGCGGCCGGCGTCAGCCGGCTGAGGTTTGACCTCCTCCGGTGCCGGCTCCGCGTTCCGCAGCGCTTCCGGCACCGGCGCGTAGTACCCGCACTCCGGGCAGCGGACCTTCGCCCGCGCGTGCCCCGCGGGCACGTCCACCGTGCCGCCGCAGTTCGGACAGTCCACGCGGGAGGCCATCGAAAATTCCCGGGCCGGTTCGAGTGGGCGGACGTTCACCAACGCGGGGCGACGCTGTAAGATGAGACGGTGTCAGTTTAGGGACTGATCTCAGCAGTGTTCGTGTTGTGACCAGAAGCCCGCAATTTGCGACTTTCTTCAGGCCAACGGCCTGGGAGTATTCAGCCCTGGGCAACGCCCAGGGTTGCGGTGAGTTGAGGGTTTCAGACCGAAGGTCTAAGACAAGCTTGTGTCAGGCCTTCGGCCTGAATTCGGGGGTGGGCTTCCAACCCAGGGCGATGCCCTGGGCTGAATACTCCCAGCCCGTTGGGCTGAAGAACGGTCACACGTCCGCACTCACCGTCATGGCACGAAGCTGTCTCGGGACGTTTCGTATCTTTTCCCGTCGGAACCCTCCATGATCCCCCAGCGATTCCGACTGTCCGGGTTCCTCTCGTACAAGGACGAACAGGTCATCCCGTTCGGGGCGGCCCCGCTCTGGATGCTCGCCGGGTCCAACGGCAGCGGGAAGTCCGCGGTGTTCGACGCCCTCACGTATGCCCTGTTCGGCTACCACCGCGGCGGCTCGCAGAACGCTTCGGAACTCATCAACAAGGACTCGTCCGCCCTCGCCGTCGAGTTCGATTTCAAGCTCGACCACCACCTCTATCGCATCAAGCGGACTCTGAAGCGCAACCCGAAGGGGAGCATCGCCGGCACCCAGCAGATCTTCCAGCACGTTACCGGGGAAACGTGGGAGCCGGTCCCGGACACCGGGAAAAAAGCGGACTTCGACAAGTGGATTCACGACCACGTCGGCCTGAACTACGAGACGTTTACCTCGTCCGTGCTGCTGCTTCAGGGGAAGGCGGAAAAGCTGCTCGACTCCAAGCCGAGCGGACGGGCGGAGGTGCTGGCGGGGATCGTCGACCTCGAACGCTACCAGCGGCTGCACGAGTCGGCGAACTCGCGGAAGCTCGAGCTTCGTTCCCGTTTGGAGGCACTTTCGCACCAGACGGCCGCGGTCCCGGACGTGTCCGACATGGAGTACCTGCTGGCGATCAACGCCATCGAGGACGCCGAGAAGGCCCGGAAGGACGCCCAAGCCGAGATCGATGCGCTGCGGGAAGTCGAGGCGCAATCCCGGCGGTGGGTGGACGCGAAGGCCCGGCTGACGGCGGCCCAGGCGAAGCTGGCGGCGGCCCAGCACGTCCTCGCGGACGCGGTGCGGATCGAACAGCGGCACGCGCGGTTTCAGGAACTCCGGGCGATCCTGCCGGCCGTCAACACGATCCTCGCCAAGCGGACGGAACTCCGCGATTCCCAGACGAAAACCGCCCACTTCGAGAAACTCCGGGCCGAGGCGGTCGAACGCAAGTCCGCGGCCGAGCACGCCCACGAGCAGGCGAAGCAGAAGCGGGCGAACCTCCAAAAGACCCTCGCCGCGGACGAGGCCAAGCTCGCGGCCGGCAGCACCCGGCTTCGCGAGCTGGCCGGTGTGCTCGAAAAAGTCCGCCTCGCGGACGAGCAGCAGACCGAACTCGACCGCCACGAGGAGGAACTCGCCCGGCTCCCCGCCAACCCGGAAGCCGCCCTGCGGAAGGCCGAGGACGAGGTCGCCCGCCTGACGGAACTGAATCGCGTGCTGCCGATCCTCGAACGCTTCCAGGTCGAGCGCCACGGCCTCGCGGAGGCCCAGAAGGCGGAAGCGGCCGCGAAGCAGGAACTCGCCGACATTCAGAAACAAGGGGAAAAACTGAAGGCCGACCTCGCCGCCGCGGAGCCGCTGGCCGAACGCGCGAAGGAGGCCCGCGGCCGGGCCGAAGCGCAAGTCGCGGTGACGAAGGCCCAGGCCGAGCAAGCCGCCGCGCTAGCGGACGAGTTCGCCACGCTGAGGGGAAAGAAGTCCTGCCGGGCGTGCGGCCAGCCGCTGACGAAGCAGCACTTCGAGGAAGAGAAGGCCAAGCGGGACCAAGAACGCGCCGCCGCCGAGGGTGCCCATCGGGCGGCGCTCGAAGCCCAAACCTCTGCGGTTGCCGCCGAGCGGGAGCAATCGGCGCGTCTCGCGAAGCTGAACGCGGACATCGTGAAGATGCGAGAATCCTACGCTTCCCAGCGGGAGACCTCGAAGCAAGCCGCCTCCGAAGTGAAGCGACTCACGGACTCGCTCGGATTGCGGTACGCGGAGATGCCCGAGCCGTACCGCTCCCTCATTGCGAAGTCCCCGCCGGCGGACTGGACCGCCACCAAATACCCGGAACGGGACGAACTCGCGGGGCTTCGCCGGGACGCGGCCGCCCTCGAAGCCGCGAGACGCGCCCTCCGCGAAACGCAGGCCGTCCACACGAAGTGGGGCCAGCTCCGGGCCAAAGCCGACTCCACCCGGCAAACGCTCGAACGCCTCCGGGCCGGCCAGCCGACCGACCCGACGAAGTTGCGGGCGGAACAGCACGCGCTTCAATCGCAGGAAAAGACGCTCGTGTCGAGCATCCGCGGCGCGAAGCAGGAGGTCGCCGTCGCCGAGACGGACGCGGACAAGCACGCCCGCGAGGCCCACCTCGCCTCCCAGCAGCTCGGCGACGCGGCCGGGAAACTGCACACCGAGGAACAGACCCGAAAACACGTCCAGGACGCCATCGACCGCGCGAAGGCCGGGCTGCCCGAGAAGTGGCAGAAGGAAGTCACCGAGGCGGGGCTGTCCCAGCACAGCACCTGGAAGGGCGAGTTCGACGAACTCCTCGCGGAGAACGTCGAGGCGAAGTTCCAGCAACTCGCCGTCGCCCGCGGCGGGCTGACCACGATGCGGCAAGAAATCTTCGCCGCCGAGACGGACGTGAACGCCTTCCCCGAGGCCGCCCGCCGGCCGCCGGACGAGGTCAAGTTGCTGCTCGCCGGGGCCCGGCATGTCTTCGACGACCGCGACCTCGCCCTTCAGGAAGCCCGCCGGAAGAAGGACGAACTCGACGGCTACCGCACCCAGCGGGCCAAGCTGGGCGACCAGTACAAGAAGTCCGACGCGGAGTTCAACCGCTACAAGATCCTGTCCGAACTGCTCGGGCGCGACCGCCTCCAGCGCCACCTCGTCCGGCAGGCGGAACGGCAAATCGTCGACTACGCGAACGCCGTCCTCGACCGCCTTTCGGACGGCCAGCTGTTCCTCAAACTCGTCGGCAGCGACGACGGCACCGAGCGCGCCCTGGACCTGGAGTGCTCGAACCGCGTTACCGGTGGCTCCCCGATCAACGTCGCGTTCCTGAGCGGCAGCCAGCGGTTCCGCGTCGCCGTCAGCCTCGCCCTCGCCATCGGCCAGTACGCGAGCAAGCAGCACCGCCCGATCGAGAGTGTCATCATCGACGAGGGGTTCGGCTGCCTCGACCGCCAGGGCCGGCAGGTGATGATCCAGGAACTGCAGAACCTCCGCGGGCACCTGCAGTGCATCCTGCTGGTCAGCCACCAGGAGGAGTTCGCGGACGCCTTCGCCGACGGCTACCGGTTCGAGCTGCAAGGCGGCGCGACGAAAGTGAGCCGTTTCCAGAAGTGAGCCCGGATCAGGGGCCGTCGAGGATCAACACCGTGTTATCCATCGGGAAGTTTGATGTGTGGCACCGGCCTCAGGCCGGTGAAGGCTGCACCGGCCAGAGGCCGGTGCCACAAGCCAAAACACGTTTCAGGAACAGAACGGTTACTTCCCGCCCACTTTCGCTTCCTTCTCGGCGACCGCGAGGATTTCCTTGATGTCGTCCTCGGTCGGCGGCTTGTCGGCGGAAAAACCCCACTTCTTGACGAGCTTCATGCGGTGGTAAACGATCACCGTCAGGTCGTCGCCCTCGCCGATCTTCCAGGCTTCCGTCGTGGGGGACTTGCCGGCGGCGATCGCGAACGGGACGAGGGTCGCCTTCAACTGCTCCGCGAGGGCCTTCACCGCGGCGGCCTTCTCGGCACGGGTTTCGTCCTCGGGGTATTCCTTCTCCAGCGTCAGGAACTGGACGAACGCCGCGGCCCGGCTCGCCCGGTACTTTTGAACGTAGGCGTTCAGTTGCTTCACGAGCTTCGCCAGCGGCGCGTCCTCGCCGGCCGGGACGGTGCGGGCGAACACGGCGACGACGGGGTTCAGCCCGTTGTCCGTGACGAGGTCGTGCATCTTCGCGGTGCGGTTGCGGACGTTCTTCGGGTCGAAGCGCTCGTCCGACACGATGAACGCCCGGAAGCTGGCGGGAACCGGTTCCGCGGCGGGGGCCTTGTCGTCCGCCTTCTTGTCGTCCTTTTTCTCGTCCTGGGCGAACGCGGCCGCCGTCAGGAGCCCGGCCAGCAGACACGCCCCGAATGCCGAACGCCGACGCATGGCGGCTCCCCCGGTCCCGTGCGGAACATCGCTACGCTGTTAGCGTGACGCCTGCGGCCGGTCGCGTCAAGCGGCGGATGTCGGGGGAGTCGACGGGCCGGCCCGCACCGCCCGCGCGACCCGCCCCTTGCCGTCGTCCGGTGCGGCCGGATAACATCGAACATTCCCCCCGACCGACCGGGAAGGTTCCCATGCCGTTCGACGTCCGCTGCCCGGAGTGCTCGTCCCGCCTGCGGCTCGACGACAAGCCGTCCCCACGGGAAGAGATCGAGTGCCCGAAGTGCGGGTCGACGTTCACCGGCAAGGAGGGCCTTGCCGCGGCGAAGGCGGTCGCGGACGAGCCGCCCAGGAAGAAGCCGGCCCCGAAGCCGAAGGCCGCCGAACCCGCCGCACCGGAAAAGAAGAAGGTCGCCAAGAGCAAAGACTTTTTGCCCCGCGACCTGTCCAACCCGCTGCCGATCCTGGCGATCATCGCGGCCAGTTTCTTCGCCTACATCGTGCTGACGTGGTTCATCCTCGACCAGATCGGCAAGGCCGGTCGGGTCGAAGACATGATCGGGATGGTGCCCGCGGAGTGTAACTGGAACCGCGGGGCGAACCTCCGCCACCTCGCGCGGTACCCCGGCTACAAGGACGTGCTCGACCGCTACGCCCCGGCCAACATCCGGGCCGGACTGACGGACATCGCGACCGCCGCGAAGCTGAAGGAAGAGGACGGCCTCGACTACCTGATCGTCAGCAAGAGCAAGCCGTCCGCGGCCGTGCTCTACGTGTTGCGGCTGCGCACCGAGTTCTCCCAGGACACGCTCGCCAAGGGGCTCGAAGGGAACCCGGAGACGATCGACGGCGAGAAGTGTTTTCGCCTCCCCGCGAAGGGGGAGAACTTCCTCAGCGGCGGTATCTTCTACATGCCGACCCGCCGGCACGTCGTCGTGGCGCAGGGGATCGGGCAGGACGAACTCATCCGGGGGAGCATCGCGGCCCGCAAGGACAAGAAGAAGTCGCTCGTCCCGAACCTGACGGACGCCGGGCAGCTGGCCGTCCGCGGGCACACCTGGGTCGTGATTCGACGCACGGGCGGGATGGAGCAGTTCGGCAGCGCCGCGGCCGCGGAACTGTCCAAGGACGCAATGCGGAACGTGGCCAACGCCATCGACAAGTCGAAGGTCATCGCCGCGTGGAACTCGTTCGGGGCGAACATCCGGTTCGGCTACGCCATCGACTGCGGCACCGAGAGCACCGCCTCCAGCCTCGCGAAAAACCTCAAGGACGGCCCCATGGGCAAGGGGGACGACTCGGAAGCCCCCAACTCGCTCAAGCAGGTCGCGGGGTTCGTCCGCCAGAAGGAGTTCGGCGCGTTCATGTCCGACTTGAGTTATCGCACCTCCGGTTCGGCCGGTTACCTGATCGCCAACATGTCCCCGACGGAGAAGGGGAAGCAAATGTTGCAGAACCTGAACCTCCAGAACTTCGGGGACAGCCAGAACCCGTGACGCCGTTCCCCACCCCCCTCGCGGTCCTGGTCAGCGGCGGGGTCGACAGCGCGGTCCTGCTCGCCGAGGCGGTCCGGGCCGGCGGGGTTGTGTTCCCGCTGTACGTCGAAGTCGGCTCCGCGTGGGAGCCGACCGAACGGGAGTACCTGACCCGCTTCCTCGCCGCGGTCGCCGCCCCGAATCTCCGGCCGTTGACCGTCTTTCGCGAACCGATCGCCGAGGTGTACGGCCCGCACTGGAGTCTGACCGGCGACGGCGTCCCCGGCTCGGACACGCCCGATTCCTCGGTATTCCTGCCGGGCCGCAACGTGCTCCTGCTGGCGAAGCCGCTGCTGTGGTGCCACCTCCACGGCGTCCCCGCACTCGCGACTGCCCCCCTCGGCTCGAACCCGTTCCCGGACGCCACGCCGGCGTTCTACGACGGCTTCGCGACCGTGGTCAACCTCGCCGTGGGTGGGACCGTCCGGGTGCTCCGCCCCTACTCGGACCTGGGCCTGCACAAGTCCGACGTCCTGACGCGGTGCGCCGGCGTCCCCCTGGATCTGACGTTCTCGTGCATCCGCCCCGTCCGCGGCCTCCACTGCGGAACCTGCAACAAGTGCGCGGAACGCCGAGCCGGCTTCCGCGACGCGGGCCTCCCCGACCCGACCGCCTACGCGACCCCCAGGTGATCCATGTTCCGCGTCACGAAGGAAATCCAATTCTGCTACGGGCACCGGCTGTTGAACTACGCCGGGAAGTGTCGGATGCTGCACGGGCACAACGGCCGGGCGGTCGTCACCTGCGAGGGGCCGGACCTCGACGGGCTGGGGATGCTGATCGACTTCTCCCGGATGAAGGCCGTCCTGGGGGCGTGGATCGACGCCACCCTCGACCACAAGATGCTGCTGCACGAGCACGACCCGATCATCCCCGAACTCGTCCGCCAGGGGGAGCCGTTCGTGACCCTGCCGGTGAACCCGACGGCCGAGAACATCGCCAAGATGATCTTCGACGTGGCCCGCACGGAGGGATTCCCGGTCGTCGAGGTGACGCTCTGGGAGACGGAGAACTCGTTCGCCACGTACACCGGCGGGTGACGTGCTTCCCGCCGGGACGGTGAAGATTCGTCGCCAAGCGGGACGAACTCTCCTGGGGAGCGGGGATACACTAGCACCGCCGCCCGCCCCCCACGCCACCGGTAGGTTTCCCATGTCCGCGTTCCGCGTGAAGACGACCGAGTGCCGGGTCGGGGTCGTCGGGCTGTACAACGCCGGGAAGACCGTGCTGCTCACGTCGCTGGTGAACCACCTGGAGAACCACGACGTCGACCGGTTCGTCCTCGGGCCGCGCGGCACCACGGTGCGGAAGTTCGAGCCGCGGCCGCCGGACCGCGGGTGGTCGGCGTTCAACTTCGCGGGGTTCCGGGACGCGCTGGTTCACAAGGGCCGCTGGCCGGAAAAGACGCGCGACCGGTCGCAGTACAGCTGCCTGTTCGAGCGGTCGGACTGGACGTTCTCGGACGCCCTGCTGAAGCTCTACGACCTGCCCGGCGAACGCCTCGCGGACGCGGCCATGCTCACCCGCTCGTTCGCCGCGTGGTCGGACCACATGCTCGCGACCATCTCGAACGACACGCCGTACCGCAAGTGCTGCGAGCCGTACCTGACCGCGGTGGCGGCGAAGGAAGTCACAGAGGCGGCGGTCGTCTCGGCGTACAAGTTGTCGCTCGCGAACCTGATCCTCGCGTACAAGCCGCTCGTGTCGCCGTCGACGTTCCTGCTCGACACGGCGGGGTCGGCGGCGAAGCCGGACTCCGCGGAGAACCTCGCGAAATCCCGCGTTTCCGGGCTCGATTTCGCGTCCGAGTTCGCCCCGCTGCCGGCCGCGGTCCGGGCGTCCCACCCGGAACTGCTGGTGCTGTTCGCCGACCGGTTCGAGCGGTACAAGGACGCGGTCGTGGTGCCGTTCCTGCACGCGCTGCGGTCGTGCCACTCGCTGATCGTGCTCGTCGACGTGACGATGCTGCTCGCCGCCGGCGTCGGGATGTACGACGACAACCGCCAGATTCTCCGTGACCTGTTCCACGTCCTCGACCCCGGCGAAAGCGGGCTGGAGCGTGTCGGCCGGCACCTCGCGAAAGTGTTCCTGCCGCACGACCTCCGCCCCGGCGGCATCACCCGCGTCGCGTTCGTCGCCCCGAAGATGGACCTCGTCCACCCCGACGACCGCGACCGGATGCTCGGGTTGCTGAAGCGAATGGTCGGAAAGCTGGCCGAGAACATCGACGGGCTTAAACACGCCTACTTCAACTGCGCCGCCGTCGTGTCGACGCGGGTGCTGCCGGATACGGAGGGGAAGCGCTTGCTCGTCGGCGTGCCGTACCGCGACGCGACCGGCCGCCGCATCCCGCCGGGGCCGGAGCAGCGGTTCACGGTGTCGGCGTTGCCGGACGAGTGGCCCGCCGACTGGTCGCCGGGGCAGTTCACGTTCCCGGAGGTGTACCCGACGGTGCCGACGCGGAAGGACTGTCCGCCGGAACAGGTCAACCTCGACGCGGTGCTGGATTTCGTGCTGGACTGACTTTCCTGGCAAACGCGCCGGGCGTCGGGTACGTTGAAATGGCAGTGTTCCCCCTTCCGGGAGTCCGTTCATGGCCGCACCTGTCGAAGCGAAACCGGTCGACCGCCGGGACGGAGAGAACCGGGAAGAACCGGCAGAAGAGACGTTCTGGCAGACGTACTCGCCGAACCTGGAACTGCCGCTTTCGACGGTCGCGTCGGTTTTTGCGCACGTGCTGCTCGTGGCGGTGCTGTTCCTGATTTACCAGTATTTCAGCCAGGGGAAGGAAACCGCGTCGCTGCCCATTGTGCTCGTCGACGGTGGTTCGGACGCGACCGGGGAGGGCTCGCCGGGGAGCGGCGGCATCCCCGACCCGGGCGCGGTCGGGGCCGCGGCTCCGAAGCCGCAGGACTTCGACGCGCTTCCGCTGCCGAACCCGTTACCGGACGTCCGCAAGGACATTCAGGACCGCATCGCGATCGACGACCCCAACGCCCCGACCAAACTGTCCGACGAGAAGGCCGCCGCCTACGGCTCTTTGGACAAGGCTCTGCAAGACAAGCTCCTCGGACTGGGCCAGAAGAAGGGGACGGGCAGCGGGCCGGGGACCGGCGACAGCGGGCAGCCCGGCACCGGCGGCGGCGGGACCGGGGCGGACAGCACCCGTGCCCGCGGGCTGCGGTGGGTCGTCCGGTTCAAGACCACCAGCGGCCGGGACTACGTCGACCAACTCGCCGGGCTCGGGGCGGTCATCGCGGTGCCGGCCCCGCCGGACTACAAGAAGTCCATGCTCGTGTTCCGGACGCCCGCCAGCCCCGCGGCCCAGTCGGTCGCCACGGACCAGGACTTCCGCGCGTTCGGCGGGCAGATCCAGTTCTGCGACTTCAAGCGCGAGTCCGTCCAGCAGGTCAGCGAGGCCCTCAACCTCAAGTTCACCCCGCCCGCCTTCTGGGCGTTCTTTCCGAAGGAACTCGAAGAGGAACTGTCGCGGAAGGAAACCGCGTACCGCAACAAGCGATCCGAGGAGATCGAGGAGACGAAGTTCCAGGTCATCCCGCGCGGCGGGAAGTACGAGGCGGTCGTCGTCGAGCAGACGTTGAAGCGGTGACGGCGGGGTCCGAACCGTGTCCGGGCGGGCGGCGTACCCGTAGAACGACCCCCGCCAAGCCCGGACCCGTGGAACCGCCGCCATGAACGACACCCCGCCGCGCCTCGCGACGAACTCCGCCGGCCCCGCCTACGCCCCCATTTCCGGCACCGCCGTCGCCAGCCTCGCGGTCGGCGTCCTGTTCGTCGTCGCGCTCGTGGTCGTCGGCGGGATGGCGTTCTTCAAGAAGCAGCAGTTCATCGAGTTCGAAGTCCTCGTCTTCCCCGCCCTCGGGGTGCTCCTCGCGTTCGTCGCCCGCCGGCAGATCGCGAACTCCGAAGGCACCCGCGTCGGGGAGAACTACGCGAACGCCGGCTGGTGGCTGAACGTCCTCGGCGGACTCGGGTACGTTGCCTACGTCCTCGGCGTCGAGTTCGCGATCCGCAACGACGCCGAGCGGGAGTTCAAGGCGTGGGCCGGCCACGTCGCCGCCATCGACCCGGCGAACCCCGCCGACCCGAACGTCTACCAGGCGACGTGGCGGACGCAGCCGCCGGGCAGCCGGGTCGCGGTCAAGCCCGACAACGCCGCCGCGATGGAGGCGCAGTTCCGGGATGCGCTCGTCGGGTTCCGGCAGATGGACGTCGTCCGCATCGCCGGCCGGAACCGCGGGGCCGCGAAGTTCGACATCCTCGGCGTCAAGGACTGGCAGCAGACGCAGACCAAGATCAACTGCACGCTCGCGTGCAAGCTGGCGACCCCGGAAGGGGACTTCGACCTGATCGTCCCGATGGAAGCCGCGATCGACCAGGGCCGGCGGTCGTGGCAGATCCGGCCGTCGTCCAGCGGGCTGGTGCAGGGTCAGTCGCTGACGAAGTACGGCTGGCTCGTGTCCCACACGGAAGACCTGGGAAAACAGTTCGCCTTCGAGGTGCTCAACCTGCTGCGGAACCCCGGCCAGCAGCCGATCGCCTACGACGCCTTCGTCCGGCCGGACAGCAACCCGGGCTGGCCCCGGTTCCTGATCGAGGACCAGACGCGGTACGCCGTGACCGGGAACATCGGACGGCTCTACCCGGAGCCGGTGGGTTATGCGGAGGGGCTGGATCGCCTGTTCGCGCTGCCAGGCGGGGTGAAGCCGACCGACGCGGACGTCGCCCGGTTCCGGTTCTGCTGGAACAACGGGCGGATCACGCGGGCCGGAACGACCCTGAAGGATTCCCCGGACGTCAACCCCGTGCTCCGGGTGACGGCCGACGCCGTCGAGTATCTGATTCCCGTGGAACTCCAGCTTCCGGGCGGGCAGGGGCCGGCCGGCACGGCGCGCGGGAAGATCGTACTCCGCAGCACGGACCCCGCCCTGGCCGGAGAGTTTGCGGCCGCGAAGAAAGACCCCGGCCCGCAGATGACCGCCTCCCCCGCGGACGTGGCCAAGCGGCCGGTCCCGTGGCGGATCGTCCGCATCGAGTCCGACCTGAAGCCGGTGCCGATCGCCCCCAAGGACGGCCCGGACGGCGGCCCCGCCGGGTTTTGACCCCGCGAAGGGGTCAAACGAACCGGCCCGTCACTTCTCGGCCTTCGGGGCCGGTTGGCCGGTGATCTCCACGAGCTTCGCCTTCATCGCCGTGACCCGGTCCGGGTGTGCGGCGGCCACGTTCTTCGTTTCGCTCAGATCGGCCGCGAGGTCAACAGCAGTGGCCCGGCCTCCTTCGCCTTCGGGCCGGGGGGCATCAGCTTCCAGGTGCCGTGGCGGAACCCGAACGGCGGCCCGCCGTTCGACATCTCGACGAGGAATTCGCGGCCCGTCTTCTTGGTTCCGAGCAGGGCGTCCAGGTGGTCCTCGCTGTCCGGGGCCTGACCCTTCGGGACCGTCTGTCCCGTGAGGGCGGCGAAACTCGCGAGGAGGTCCATCTGGCTCATCAGCGCGTCCGACGTGCCGGGCCTCACCTTTGCCGGCCACCGGACGAGGAACGGTACCCGCGTGCCCCCCTCGAAGACGGTACTCTTCGTGCCGCGGAGCACGCCGTTCGGCTTGTGGCCGTTGGTCGCGTCCGGGTCGCCGACGCCGTGGACTTTGTCCGGCCCGTTGTCGTCGAGCACCCCGCCGTTGTCGCTCGTCAGAATCACCAGGGTGTTTTCGGCCAGCCCGAGCTTGTCGAGTTGGTCGAGCACCCGGCCGACCGTCCAGTCGAACTCGACGAGGGCGTCGCCCCGGACACCGCACTCGCTCTTGCCGCGGAACTTCTCGTTCGGCACCCGCGGGACGTGGATGTTGTGGGTCGCCATGAACAGGAAGAACGGCTTGTCCTTGTTCTTCTCGACGAACTCGCACCCCTTGTCGGCGATCACGAACGACATCTCGTCGTCCTTCCACAGCGCCGCCGTGCCGCCGGTCTGGCCGCCGATCCGGGGGATGTCGCGGACGAACGACCCCTTGTCGCCGCGCTTGACGGAGTAGTCGAGCTTGATCGGGTCTTTCGGGTCCAGGCCCACGACCCGGTCGTTCTCGACCCACACGCACGGGACGCGGTCGCCGGTGGCGGGCAGGACCCAGGCGGAGTCGAAGCCGACCTCGCGCGGCCCCGGCTTGATCGCCTCGTTGTAGTTCGTCGGCGTCGTCCCGAGCCCGAGGTGCCACTTGCCGACGACGCCCGTGCGGTAGCCGGCCTTCTGAAGCATACCCGGCAACGTGGTCCGGTCGGGGTCGATGAGCAGCCCTTGCTCCCCGGAGGCGATGCCGGTCCCCTTCTTGCGGAAGGCGTACTCGCCGGTCATGAGGGAGTACCGGGACGGGGTACACACGGAGGCGACGCTGTGGGCGTCGGTGAACCGGATGCCGCCGGCCGCGAGGCGGTCGCAGTTGGGCGTCTTGACCTTGGTCGCGCCGTAGCACCCGAGGTCGCCGTAGCCGATGTCGTCGGCATAGATGAGCACGATGTTCGGCTTGTCCGCCGCCGAGGCGTCGGGCAGCGCCAGCGCGCAGGCGGCCAGAACTCCGAGGGTGAACCGGGGCATGGAGAGGTTCCGTTGTTCGGGAAGGGTGATACCGAATGGTTTTGGTTCGCGAATCTTTGCTCCCCTCTCCCCTTGGGGGAGAGGAGTCGGGGGTGAGGGGTGACCCTAAGCCCACATCGATGATTTCCCACGGGTGAAGTCGTTCCCCTCACCCCCAACCCCTCTCCCCTTGGGGGAGAGGGGAGCAAGAGTAAGGGATCCACGCGAGTGGGTATCAGTTCTTCTTCTTGGCGTCCCGGAGCGGCCAGTCCGGGTGGTCGTCGCGGGAGTCCGCAATGAGCTTCGTCGCGCGGGCGACCAGATCGGGATTCTTGGCGGCGAGGTCGGTCGTCTCGCCGGGGTCGGCCTTCAGGTCGTACAGTTCGACCGCCGCCGACGGGCCGTTCTTCACGGCCTTCCAGTCCCCGAACCGGACCGCCTGGAGGCTCGGCCCGCTCTCGTGAAGTTCCCAGTAAAAGCAATCCCGCTTCGGGGCCGGGCCGCCCTTCAAGAGGGGCACGATCGAGACGCCGTCGGTCTTCACGTCCGCCGGGAGCTTCGCGCCGAGCAGGTCGGCACACGTCGGGAGGAAGTCCCAGAACGCCCACGGGTCGTCGGACACCTTCCCTGCGGGAACGACACCGGGCCAGCGGGCGACGCACGCCTGCCGCAACCCGCCCTCGTACAGGGTCCGCTTGAACCCGCGGAGCTTGCCGCCCATGGTCTGGTCGAACCGCTTGCCGATTTCCGAGTTCGGGGCGAACGACGACCCGTTGTCGCCGGCGACGATCACCAGCGTTTTCTCGTCGAGCTTCAAGTCCTTCAGCTTAGCGAGGAGTCGGCCGAGGTCGGTGTCGAGCCGCGTGACCTGGGCCGCGTAGGTCTTCTGCTGCTCGGTCCAGGGTTCGTCCTTGTACGCCCCCAACGAGTCGATTTCCTGCCGGCCGTGCGGGAGCGTGACGGCGTAGTAGAGGAAGAAGGGCTTGTCCTTGTTCGCCGTCACCCAGGCGAGGGTTTCGTCGGCGATGAGGTCCTGGGCGTAGGTCTTGCCGACGCCCTTGCCGTCGTTCCCGGGCAGGTCGAACCGCTTGTCGTCGCGGTAGAGGAACGTCGGGAAGTAGCTGTGGGCGTGCCGCTGGCAGTTGTACCCGAAGAAGTGGTCGAACCCGACCTTGAGCGGGCTGCCCGGGGTGTCGAACAGGCCCATGCCCCACTTGCCGACGCACGCGGTGGCGTAGCCGTTGTCGCGGAACAGCTTCGCGACCGTGTACGTCCCTTCCGGGAGCGGCTTCTGGCCCTCGGGCTGGACCTCCCGGTTCCCGCGGATCGGGCTGTGCCCCATGTGCCGGCCGATCATCAGCGACGTGCGGGACGGGGCACAAACGCTGGTGCCGCAGTACGCTTGCGTGAAGCGAATCCCGTCCTTCGCCATCGCGTCGAGGGTGGGGGTCTTGATGAGCTTCTGCCCGTAGCAGCCCAGGTCGCCCTGCGCGAGGTCGTCCGACAGCACGAAGATGACGTTCGGCTTGGGCGGCGGCTCCGCGGCGTGGGTCGGGAAGAGCAGGCCGGCCACGACCGCCCCGACGATGACGAACCCGCGCATCCCGACCTCCCTCGTTTCGCCCTGACCCGCACGCCCCCTGTACGAAACCCCTCACATCTCGCCGAGTTCCGCTTGCAATTCGACCCAGCGTTCCTCGGCCTCCGCGAGCGGGCCGGCAATCGCTTCCAGCTCGGTGTGCAGTTTCATCGCCTCCGCGGCGTTCGTCGTCCTCATCATCTGGGTGTTGAGGGCCTTCTTCTGGTCGTCGAGCTGGGCGATCGTCCGCTCCACGGCCTTCAGTTCCTTGCGGGCGTCCTTCTCGGACCGTCGGGGACGGTGGTGAACCTTCGCCCTTTCCGGGGTCGCGACGCCGGCGGGGAGCTTGGCCTTTGCGGACGCGAGTTCGCGCTCGCCGGCCTCGATCTCCTTGTTGACGGCGTCGACGTAGGCGTCGTAGGTGCCGAGGTAGTTGATGACCTTGCCGTCCCGCACCTCCACGACGCAGGTCGCGACGCGCTTCGTGAAGTGCCGGTCGTGGCTGGTGAAGATCAGGGTGCCCTCGTACTCGACGAGCGCGTCGACGAGCGCGTCCACCGTGTCCACGTCCAGGTGGTTCCCCGGCTCGTCGAGGATCAGGACGTTGTGACCGCTGAGGAGCAACCCCGCGAGGCACAGGCGGGCGCGCTCGCCCCCGGAGAGGACTTCGATCCGCTTCTCGACGTGGGAGCCGCGGAACAGGAACGACCCCGCCACGTCAAGGACTTCCTGGTCCTTCTTCCCGACGGCGGCCTTGCTGCGGAGGTAGTCGAAGACGGTGAACTTTTCCGGCAGCGTGGTGTAAACGTGCTGGGCGTACACACCGATGTCGCAGCCGTGGCCCCAGCGGACTTCGCCTTCGATGGGCTTGAGCGAGTCGACGATCGTCCGCAGGAACGTCGTCTTCCCCTGGCCGTTGTCGCCGACGATCGCGGCCCGGGACCCGTGGTCGAGTTCGAGGCCGACGTCTTTCGCGATGACCCGCTCCGGGTAGCCGATCGAGAGATCCTTGCACCGCAACGCCGGGCCTTTGCGGGCGCGGATCTGCGGCGGGCGGATGCGGACGGTCGGCTCCTCGCCGACGATCTCCGTCAGTTCGAGCTTCTCCAGTGCCTTCGCCTTGGACTGGGCCAGTGCCGCGGTGCTGGCCCGCGCCTTGTTCCGGGCGATGAAGTCTTCGAGGTGCTTTTTCTTCGTCAACACCGCGGCGTTGGACCGCTCCTCGTGCAGCCGCTTTTCCTGCTTGTAGGTCGCGTAGGCGTCGACCTTGCCGGGGAAGAGCGTGAGCTTCCCGCGGGACAGGTCGAGCGTGTGCGTGCAAGTCGTGCCGAGGAACGCGCGGTCGTGCGAGACGACGATGCACGCGGCGCGGAAATCGAGCAAGAAGTGCTCGAGCAGAATTTGCGTCCGCAGGTCGAGGAAGTTCGTCGGTTCGTCGAGCAGCAGGAGGTTCGGTTCGTGCAGCAGCAGCGCCGCGAGCTTGAGCCGGGTCTGCCAGCCGCCGGAGAGCGACGCGACGGGGCCGGTGAGGTACGTCCCCTTGATCTCGAACCGGCCCGCGACCTCGCCGCACTTCCAGTCGGGCTGCTCGCTGTCGCGCATCAGGAAGTCGAGCGACGTTTCGCCGGGCAAGAACGGGTCGTGCTGTCGCAGGTAGCCGAGCCGCAGCGACGGGTGGCGGATGACTTCGCCGGCGTCGAGTTCCTCCTCGCCGAGAATGATCCGCAGCAGCGTCGACTTGCCGGCCCCGTTTCGGCCGATGAACCCGACCTTGGTGTTGTCGCTGATCGTCGCCTCGGCGAGGCGGAGGAGGATCTGGTCGCCGTAACTCTTGGAGGCGTTCGTGATCTGAAGCAGGCTGGCCATCGGCAACGGCACCATCGGTTCGGGGTCGGACGGGTTTAGGGATACGGACGGATTTTCCGTGGGCGATCCCCCGCCCGGACGGGTACGCTACTTTCAACCGCCTTTCCCCCCTCGTCGCGGAGTTCGTTCCCCCATGCGATTCACGCCGTCCCTGTTGCCCGCCCTCCTCACGGCCACCGTCCTCGCCGCCCCGCCGCAGCCCGGCCCGGACTTCACCCAGCCGCAATCCCCCGCGAAGCCGGCCCCGTTCGAGGTCAAGTACGTCGACCAGGGCACGTTCGACCCCCGGCTGAAGGGGCTGTACGCGCCGGAAGGGTTCGTGACGGAACTCGTCGCCGACGCACCGACGGTCGTCAACCCGGTCGGCATCGCGTTCGGCCCGGACGGCACCCTGTTCGCCCTCGAATGGCGGCCCGACCCCGGCCGGGAGTGGCAGGAGATGAAAGAAACCGTCCGGTACAAGGACGGAACGACCCGGCAAATCGCGACGATGAAAAAGTTCGTCACCGACCCCGTGAAGGTGCTTCGCTACAACCCCGCGAAGAAGGAATACGACAAGGCCGACACGATCATCGCGGAGGAACTCCCCTCCAGTTTGCTCTGGCACGACGGGTGGCTGTACACCGCGAGCCGCGGGACCGTTCGCCGCTACCGGCAGTCGAACCCCGGCGGGCAGTGGGACGTGCGCGAGGTCATCGCCCAGGGATTCTGCGGCTTCCACCACCACCAGGTGTCCGGCGTCAGCGTCGGCAACGACGGCCGGCTGTACATCACGTCCGGCGACGACGACAACTACGCCGAAGGCTCGGACGGCAGCCGGGCGACGGCCCTCCGCACCGGGGCGGTGTTCCGCTGTAACCCGGACGGCTCGAAACTGGAAGTGTTCTCCATCGGCTACCGCAACCCGTACCGCGACCTCGCCCACGACGACAAGTTTAACTGGTTCCACGCCGACAACGACAACGAGGACGGCTCCAAGTTCACCGGCTGTCGACTCGTTCACGTCGCGGAAGAAGTCGACTACGGCTGGCGGCTGTTCCCCGGTGCCGGGTGTTGCCGGCCGGACTTCGTCCGCGGCGCGGTCGCGGGGGAGATGCCGGGCAAGCTGCCGCCGATGCTCAAGACGGGCCGCGGCTCCCCGGCCGGCGTGCTGATCTACAACGACACGCATCTTCCCGAACAATACCGCGGGCTGATGTACTACCCGGACGTGTTCCGCAAGGTGGTCCGGGCCTACAAACTCCGGCCGAAGGACTCGACGTTCCAGGTCTCGCACGAGTTCGAATTCCTGAAGTCCGACGACCCGCTGTTCCGGCCGTGCCAGATGGTCACGGGGCCGGACGGGGCGATCTACGTCTGCGACTGGCGGACCGACAGCGGCGGGGCCGGCAAGCTCTGGGGCGACGGACAGCACGGCCGCATCTACCGGATGCGGTGGGCCGGCACGAAGGACTCCCCCGAAATCCCGCTCCGCGGCATGGACTCGTGGGCGAAGATCCTCCGCCTTCCGGACGACAAGCTCGTCGAGGCACTGAACGCGGCCGCGCTGACCGACCGCGTCGAGGCCCGGAAGGAACTCGTCCGCCGCGGCAACCGGGTCGTCCCGCTGGTCCTGAAGGCGGTGGAAGAAAAGAAGCTGACCGACGACGCCCGGATGGTTGCGCTCGGCGCATTGCAGATGACCTGGACGGCGGAAGTCGAGGCCGCGTTCCGCGCCGCCCTGACCGACAGCGACCCCGACGTCCGGCGGATCGCGGTCGAGGGCTTCGCCCTGAACGCGAAGCCCGGCGACGCCAAGGCTGCGGAAGCCCTGACCCAGCGGCTCAGCGACCCGAGCGTCGCCGTCCGCCGCGCCACCGCCCTGGCCCTCGCCCGGCTGGGCGGGGACGGCCCGGCCGACGCCGTCGTGAACGCCTGGAAGAGCGAGGAGGTCCGCGACCTGTTCCTGATGGACGGCTACCTCCGCGCCATCGAACGGCTCGGGAAGCCCGGCCTCAACGCGCTGCTGTCCGTGGCCTCGTCCGGCCAGAAGGCAGACCTCGACAGGGTCGCGGTCGCCTTCGCCGGGTTCCGCACCAAGGCCGCCGCCGACGCGCTGCCGCTGCTCCTCGCGAACCCGCACCTCGAGGCCGAATCGCGGGCGGACCTGATCCGGTCGTACTCCAACTACCAGCTCGAACCGCCGCTGTCGCTCGAAGGGCTGGCCGGGTTCACCGCGTCCCGGCCGGCCGACCCGCCGGAGATGAAGACCGCCGCGCTGGAAGTCCTCGGGGCGACGGGCAGTTTGGGCGGGGCGAAGGCCACCGCACTCGTGCTGGCCCTGATCGACGACCCGGACCCGTCGGTCCGGCTTGCCGCCGTCCGGGCCGCGGAGGAGGGCCGGGTCGGGGCCGCCGCGTCGAAACTCGTCGCCGCGCTGTCCGATTCGAAGCGGGCCGCGACCGAGCGGACCGCCGTACTGAAGGCCGTCCGCGTCGTCGCCGGGAACCAGGCCGTCCCCCCGCTGACGGACCTGCTCAACCGCGAGGAACCCGCCGCCCTCAAGGTCGAGGCCCTGCGGACCCTCGCCGCCATCGCCCCGGAGCAGGCCCGGCCCCTGGCCGAAAAATTCCTCGACCAGGCCGACCCCACCCTCATTACGGAAGCGATCCTGACCCTCGGCTCGTCCCGGGACGGGGCCAAGCTGGTCGGCGAACGCTACCTCGCGAAGAAACTCCCGCGCGACCTGTTTCCCCGAATCTCGGAGGTGCTCCGGAAGTTCCCCGGCGACGCCGAGATCGCCAGGCTCAACGGCGAAGTCATGAAGGGCGGCTTCACGTTCGCCCTCGACCCGACGCAGGTCGACAAGGTGCGGACCCTCGTCCAGACGCAGGGGAACCCGAAGAAGGGGAAGGAACTGTACCTGAACACGGCCGTCCTCGCGTGCGCCGCGTGCCACCGGATGGAGGGCGTCGGCGGTCAAGTCGGCCCGGACCTGACCCGCGTCTGGGACACGCACACGGTCGAAAAGCTGATCGAATCCATCGTCGAGCCGAGCAAGGAGATCAAGGAGGGCTACCAGACGTACCAGGCGAACACCGCCGACGGCCGGGTCTTTACCGGGCTGAAGGTGTCCGAAACGCCGAAGGAAGTCGTCCTCCGCGAGCCCAACGGACGCGACACCCGGCTGGCGAAGGACGAGATCGAAAAGCTGACCGCGGTCAAAACGTCCCTGATGCCCGCCGACGTGATCGCCCAGCTGAACTACGACCAGTTCATCGACCTGCTCGCGTTCCTGAAGTCCCGCCCGCACCAGGAATCCCTCCGCGGCGCGGTCCTCGACTTCCACGTCGCCGTGGGGTTCCCCGCGGACCTAAAGGCCGAACACGCCCCCGAGAAGACGCCCGACCCGACCGCGAAGCTGCCGGACGGCAAGGCGTGGCAGGCGAAGTCCGCCGACCCGAACGGCCTGCTCGCGCTCAAGCCGCTGCTGCCCCCCGGCGACCCGACGGCGGCCTACGCGCTGGCGTTCGTCTTCTCCCCGGAGAAGCAAACGGTGTCGGGTGTCCTCCTCGGCGACGACCCGATTCGCGTCTGGGTCGGCGGCAAGCCGGTCTTCGAGCGGACCGTCGCGAAGCTGCAAGCCTTCTCCGCGGAGGAAAAGTTCGACGCCGAGCTCCCCGCCGGGTGGTCCCCGATTCTGGTGAAAGTCGTGGGCACCGGCCGAACGCACAACCTCGGGCTCACCCTCCGGGGCAAGGACCTCCGTACCGCGGCGAAGCCGGACGGGGCGAAGTAACGCGCTCCACCTCTCAGGAACCCCTGCGAGCCGCGGACGCCCGTCCGCGGCTCGCGGCGTTTTGTCACCGTGCAGGTGCTCACTTGCTCTGGACAGGGAATCGTGTTCGGGTTATTTGTGGACGGACGAGTCCGTAAACTAATCTCGCTGACCATGCCCATGACCGACGCCCGCAAGCCCGGCCGGCCGAAAGACCCCGACCTGGAGGCCCGCCGGAAGGCGGAGATCCTCGCGGCGGCGGCCCCGGTGTTCGCGGCGGCCGGGTTCGCGAACGCGGACGTGCAGGACATCGCCGACGCCGTCGGGGTCGGGAAGGGGACCGTCTACCGGTACTTCCCCACGAAGGAGGCGCTGTTTTTGGCAACCGTCGAACGAGGGCTCGGCGAACTGTCCGACGAGATCGACGCCATCGTCGCGGACCCGTCCGCCGACCCCGTCGAGCAGGTCGCCACGGCCGTCCGGACGTACCTCGCGTTCTTCGCCGGCCGGCCGGAGATGGCGGAACTGTTCATTCAGGAGCGGGCCGCGTTCCGCCAGCACCACCGGCCGCTGTACTTCGCCAAGGACGACGAGCACGAGGCGATGCACCGCGCGATCTTCGACCGGCTCGTCGCCACCGGCCGACTGCGGCCGATCACGATGGAACGCTTCTTCGCGGTGCTCGGCGACCTGCTCTACGGCACGATCCTGACGAACCTGCTCGCGAACCGCCCGGCCGACCCGGCCGCCCAGGCGAACGACGTCCTCGACGTGATCTTTCACGGCGTCCTCAAGCCGACGAAGGGGGAGCGATGACAACCCGGTGTCACCAACTGACCTCTCCCCTCTCTCCTTCGGGGAGAAGGATCGGGGGGAAGGGGAACGGCGACTGGCTACGAGGGGAGGCTTCTGCCCAGGGCTTAAGCGTTCTCTCCCAGGGAGTCTTCCCCTCACCCGGCCTGACGGCCACCCTCTCCCCCAAGGGGAGAGGGTCAG
>CAYUHJ010000002.1:0-123972 GCA_964444365.1 uncultured Alcaligenaceae bacterium
CGGGCGGACCCACGAAGGCAGCGGCATCGGGCTGGCCCTGGTCCAAGAGCTGGTGAATATCCACGGCGGCACGATCGCCGCCGCCAGCGAGGTCGGCACGGGGACCACGTTCACCCTGACGCTCCCGCTGGGGTCGGGTCACCTGCCCCCGGAACAGGTCGGCCCGGGCGGCACGACCGCTCCCGCGGCGGGGGCGAGTCCGTTTGTCGAGGAGGCGCTGCGGTGGCTCCCCGAAGCCGCTGGGCAGGACGCCCCCGGCCCCGCGCGGCCGGAGCCGCCGAACGACCTCTCGGAGCGGGTCCACTCGCCAGGCCCCGATGCCAGGCGGCCCCGCGTGCTGGTCGCCGACGACAACGCCGACATGAGGGGGTACGTTCGGCGGTTGCTGTCCGGGCAGTACACGGTCGAGGCGGTCGCGGACGGGGCGGCGGCGCTCGACGCGGTGCGACGGCAGCCGCCCGAGCTCGTCCTGTCTGACGTGATGATGCCTCGGCTGGACGGTTTCGGGCTGTTAAAGGCACTCCGGGCCGACCCCCGGACCGCGGGCGTGCCGGTGGTCCTGCTGTCCGCCCGTGCCGGCGAGGAGAGCCGGGTCGAGGGCCTGCGGGCCGGGGCCGACGACTACCTCGTGAAGCCGTTCAGCGCCCGGGAACTGCTCGTCCGGGTCGCCGCCCTGCTGCACGTCACCCGGCTGCGGCGGGAGGCGGGCGAGGCGATTCGGGCGAGCGAGGAGCGGTTCCGCACCCTGTTCGATTCGATGGACGAGGCGTTCTGCGTGGTGGAGATGATTTACAACGAGGACCGCCGCCCCGTCGATTACCGCTTCCTGGAGGCGAACCCGACGTTCGAGAAGCACACCGGGTTCACGGACGCCCTGGGCCGGACGATCCGGGAGTTGGTCCCGGACCACGACGCCCACTGGTTCGAGATTTACGGGCGAGTGGCGGCGACCGGCCAGCCGATCCGGTTCGTGAACGAGGCGAAGGCCATGGGCCGCTGGTACGACGTGTACGCCTACCGGGCCGGCGGCGACGGCAGCAACAAGGTCGGCATCCTTTTCACGGACATCACCGAGCGGAAGGCGGCCGAGGCGGAGCGGGTGCGGTTGCTCGCCGAACTGGAGGCGAAGACCGCCTTCATCCAGGCCGTGATCCGTCAGGTACCGGTCGGCATCCTGGTGGCCGAGGCCGGGACCGACAGGCTGCTCCTGAGCAACGACGAGGCCGGGCGGATCAGCGGCATCCGGTACGAGCCGGGCCTGCCGGTGTCGGATAACGACGCCCGCTACCCCGTGAAGGGGTACCGGCCCGACGGTCGCACGTACGGGACCGACGACTGGCCGCTCGCCCGGGCGCTGCGGGGCGAACTGGTGCAAGGCGAGGAGATCGAACTGCGGCGGGGCGACAGCTCCCGGCTGACCATCCGGGTGAACGCCACCCCGATCCGTGACCCCGCCGGGGCGGTCGCCGCCGCCGTCGTTGCGTTCCACGACGTGACCGCAGAGAAGCAGGCCGAGCAGGCGCTCCGGGACGCCGACCGGAGGAAGGACGAGTTCCTCGCGACCCTGGCCCACGAACTGCGGAACCCCCTGGCCCCGATCCGCAACGGGTTGCAGATCCTGCGGCTGTCGAACGGCGAGCGGGAGACCGTAGAGAGGGTCCGCGACATGATGGAGCGGCAACTCGGCCAGATGGTGCGTCTGGTGGACGACCTGCTGGACCTGAGCCGCATCAGCCGGGGGAAGATCGACCTCCGCAAGGAGCGGGTTGAACTGGCGAGCGTCGTCCGGGAGGCGGTGGAGACCAGCCGCCCGCTGATCGAGGGGAGCGGCCACGACCTGACGATCGCGCTGCCGCCCCGACCGGTCTACGTGAACGCCGACACGACCCGGCTGGCCCAGGTCGTCTCGAACCTGCTGAACAACGCCGCCAAGTACACCGACCGGGGCGGGCGGGTCGCACTGACCGTCCGGCGGGAGGGGGGCGAGGCGGTCGTGTCGGTGCGGGACACCGGGATCGGCATCCCCGCCCACATGCTGCCGAGGGTGTGGGACATCTTCACCCAGGTCGATCGGAACCTGGAACGCTCCCAGGGCGGGCTGGGAATCGGCCTGTCCATCGTCAAGAAACTGGTCGAGATGCACGGCGGGACCGTCGAGGGCCGCAGCGACGGCCTCGGGACCGGGAGCGAGTTCGTGGTCCGGCTGCCGGTCGTCCGTTCGCCGGCCGCCAAGCGGAAGGCGGCGGGCGGCGAGGCCGTCTGCCCCGCCGACTGCCGCGTTCTGGTGGTCGACGACAACCGGGACGCCGCCACCAGTCTGGCGACCGTGCTCGACCTGATGGGCATCAGCACGCGGACGGCGTTCGACGGCCCGGAGGCGCTGGACGTGGCGGCGTCGTTCCGGCCCGACCTGATCCTGCTCGACATCGGGATGCCCCGCATGAACGGGTACGACACCGCCCGGCACATCCGGGGTCAGCCGTGGGGCACGGGGGTGGTACTGGTGGCCCTGACCGGGTGGGGCCAGGACGAGGACCGGCGGAAGTCCCAGGAGGCCGGGTTCGACTCCCACATGACCAAGCCCATCGAGCCGGCGGCCCTGGAGAAGCTGCTGGCCTCCCTCCGGTCGGACGCGGGTTGAGCCCCGAGGGCAATCCGCGACAATCAGGGACGGCGATCGGCCATCGACGACAAACCGGAGACAGTTCGGAATTCCTCTCCCGAGAAGGCGTGTGAGGCAGCCGCGGGCTGGGATACCGGGGCGTCTCGGGTCCGTCACGTCAAGCATCCGGGTTCGCGCCCGGGCCGGGGTCGGCGACGACCGCCCAGAGGGCGACGCCGGCCCGGTTGGTCGCCGTGACGAGGAGTTTGCCGTCCGGGCTGAAGGCGAGCGCCCGGACGTTGCGGGTGCCGGTGTCGATCACCTGGACCCGGCGGCCGGACCCCACGGCCCACACCCACACCTGCCCGTCGTGCGTGCCCGCTGCGACCAGATCCCCCTTCGGGCTGAACGCCAACCGGGACACGACCCGCTCGAACCCGTCGAGAGACCGGATCAACGTGCGGTCCGGCAGGTTCCACACCTGGACGAGCCCGTTGAACCCCACGGCCGCGAGTCGACCGTCCGCACTGTAGCCGAGAGCCGTCACCGGACGGCGAGCGGTCGGCAGGCCGAAGCCCTCCTCGCCGGTCGTGGAGTTCAGGAACACGACCCGGTTGTCCGCGTCGCGGCCGGACCCGGCCCCTTCCACCGCCAGCCACTTCCCGTCCGGGGTGGCGGCGAGGGCCAGGGGGCGGGTGGCCCAGTCGCGGGAAAACCGCTCGGCTCCGGTGCCGGCGTCCCACACCCGGACGCGGTAGCCGGCCTTGGGGTCGGCCGGGTTGGCGGCGTCCGACGTGCCCACCCAGCTCGCGTCCGGCGGGGTGCAGAGGAACCGCGCCTCGGTCACCCGGACCGGCAGGACGCGCCGCACGGCCGTGCCGGGGAGGTCGCGGAGTTTGACCCGGTCGTCCTTCGCGTCCCCCTGAAATGCGACCAGCGTCCGGCGGTCGGCGGACAGCAGGGCCGCGACCCCGTCGTTCGAGGGGGGTGCGGCGAAGAGGCGGCGGTCGACGCTGCCGGGGAGTCCCCCCGTGGCCGGATACCACCGGACGAGTTGCTTCGCGGAGGCGGTCCACACCTCGCCGTCGTTGGCGAACGACACGTCCAGCGCGCCGCGGAAGTCGAGGCGGTCGACCGGGGTGTCCTGCGGCGGCCGCGGGGCTTCGACCCGGACCAGGGCTTCTTCGTCGCGGACGACGGCCGCCCCGCCGGGGCCGAGCAGGACCGGTTCGGCCGGCCCCCCGCGCACCACCCGCACGTCCCCGCCCGGCGACTCGACCCGGGCCGAACCGGGGCCGGACGAGCACACGGAGAACGACCCGCGGCCGACGTCGACGTCCGCCCCGCCCGCGCCGACGACGACCCGCCGGCCGGTCGCGAAGGCGGTCACGCGGCCTTCCACCAGAACGACTTTCCACGGCTCGCCGTCGTCGGCCGGGGTGACCCGGACGGCGGAGTCCGGGTGGATTTCGACCCGGCCGCGGTCGGGGAACTCGACGACGGCGGTGCTGTCCTCGCCGGTGGTGCGGACGGTCTGCTCGCGGTCGAGCACCTGGCCGGGCCGGCCGGGGACGGCCCCCGCCGGGCCGACCACCTCGACGGTCCCGGACACCGCCGCGAGCCGGGCGACTTCCGGCACGGGCGGGTCGACGCCGCGGTCCGGGGCGCGGGTGCCGAGCCACACGGCGACGAGGACGGCGGCGGCCAGCGCGGCGGTCGCGGCGGCGAAGCGGGTCCGGCCCGTGCTCGCCCGTGCCCGTCGGGTCTTGAGTTCGGTCATCACCGCCGCGGTGGTCCGCTCCAGCCGGTCGGCGGCGATCTTCGCCACGGTCGGGGCGGCCACGTCGAACTCGGTGCGGAGGCCGCGGAGCGTCGCCTCAAGGCGGACGAGTGCGAGGTGGCGGGTCCGGGCGGCCGGGTCCGCCTCCAGGAGCGCGAGCAGTTCCCCGGCCTCGGCGTCCGTCAGGGTGCCGTCGACCAGCCGTTCGGTGAGGACGTCGGTGCGGTTCATGGCGTGCCCAGTTGCCCCTCGATGCAGGCCCGGAGGCGGGACCGGATGCGGGCGATGGCCCGCTGGACGGCGGCCGGGGTCGAGTTCCGCCGCCCGGCGATGGCCTCGAACGAGAGCCCCTTTTCGTACCGCAGCGCGAGCATCGTCGCCTCGTCCGCCGGGAGTTCGGCCCGGCAACTCCGCAGGGCGGCGAGGTAGGTTTCCGCGTCGTCCCGGCCGGGGTCTTCGGACCGCAACCGCTCGGCCAGCTGCTCCCGGTAGACCGCCAGCCGGTTGACGGCCCGCGTGTCGCTGCGGTACTCCTTCCGGAGCCGGTTCCGCGCCACCGTCCGGACCCACGCGCCGAAGTCGGTCCCGAGTTCGTACCGGCCGAGGTGCGTGTAGGCGTCGATGAACGTCTGTTGAACGAGGCTCTCGGTCGCGGCCCAGTCGCGCATCAGGCCGGCCGCGATCCGCCAGACGTCGGCCTCGTACAGCCGGATGAGCCCGGCGTAGGCGTCCAGGTCGCCGGCCAGCACCTGCCGCACCAGCCGGTCGGCCTCGGGCGTCGGCCCGTCCGCGTTCGGCGTTCCGTTCATGGGACTCGACACCTGCACGGTCGGGCCGGGCTAGTGGTTGAAGCGGAACTCGGTCCCGGCGACCAGGGCCCACACCACGTCCCGGCAGAGTTCTTCGCGGGGGACGCCCGGCGTCGCGAGGTGGGCCGCGACCTCGGCCGCCTCCGCCGCGGTCGGCGGCCGGGACAGCGCCGTCAAATACGCGACCCGCGCCACGTCGGCGTCCTTCAGTTTAGTCAACTTCCCGACCACCCCCGCCGGCGCGAGCATCGCCCGGACCTGGGGGTTGTACGTCAGGTAGAGGGCGTGGGCCGCGTTCGCCTGGAAGGGCTCGCCGTCCTGCCGGAACCGGGCCAGCAGGGCCGCGTACTCCCGGTCCCGCTCGAAGGGCTTGCGGACCACCGCGGGGGTGCCGAGCTTGTCGCTGGCGGCGTCGGCCGGGGACTTCGCCTTGTCGCGCTCGAACTTGGTCCGGAGCACGTCGACGTACCCGGTGGCCTGGGCGAGGGCCAGCGCGAGTTGCGGCGGGGCGAGCGGCTTGAGCCCGGCGACGGCGTAGCGGTCCGGGGCGGGCCGCGGGCCGGGGCCGGGCCACCGGCTCGACCGCAGGTACGCGTCCGAGTGCAGGACCGCGGCCATCAGCCGCCGCAGGTCGAACCCGTTCGCCGCGAAGTCGTCCGCCAGGGCGTCGAGGACGTCCGGGTGAGACGCCGGGTTCGCCGCGTGGATCTGGTCGACCGGCTCGACCAGCCCGACGCCCATCAGCTGCTTCCACATCCGGTTCGCCATCGCCCGCTTGAAGTACGGGTTCGCGGCGGACACGCCGACGGCGACCAGGGCCTTGCGGCGGCTGCCCTCGGCGGCGATCACCCGGCCGTCGAGGAACAGCAGGTCCGCCGTCTGCTCCGGCTTCCCGCGGCCGGCGAACTTGACTTCGCCGTCGGCCTTCTCGGTGAGCCCCGGCAGGTTGAACGCCCCCTTCGCGGGGAAGGTGCGGCCGAGGAACGCGGCGAGGCCGTAGTAGTTCGCCTGCTTCCACCCCGGCACGGTCGGGTGGTCGTGGCACTTGGCGCACTGCATCTGGACGCCGAAGAACACGCTGGACACGCTGACCGTCATCGCGTCCAGTTGGGTCGCCCGGTCGCCGGTCAGCCGGTGGGCGAGGTAGTACCCCGCGGCCGCCGCGGTCGCGTCCCCCTGGGCCGGGTCGAGGAGTTCGGCCGCGAGCTTGTCCCACCCGACGTTGGCCGCGAGCCGCTTCTCCAGGAACGCGAGGAACTCCGGCTCGCCGAACCGCTTCTCCGGATGCGTCCCGTTCAGCCACCCGTGGAACACCCCGCGCCAGGCGACGGGCATTTCCGGGTGGGCGAGCAGCGCGTCGATGAGTTGGTGGTGCTTCTCCGGGTCCGGGTCACGGAAAAACGCCTCGGCCTCCTCCGGGGTCGGCAGCCGGCCGAGGACGTCCAGGTAGATCCGGCGGAGGAGTTCGTGCGGCTCGGCCCGGCCGGCGGGCGCGAGCCGGGCTTTCGTCAGGGCCACGCCGAGGTGCGTATCGATCGTCCGGCTCAGGGCGCGGGCGTCCCCGGCCGCGGCGGCGGGGAGGGCGAGCGCGATCACTCCGAGGGCGAGGGCAGCGGGCCGCATCACGACACCTCCCAGACTTCGACCTTGCCGTCCGCCCGGCCGAGGCCGAGCCGCCGGCCGTCCGCGGAAAAGTGCATCCCGAGCGAGAAGTCGCCGAGCTTGACCTGCCCCAGTTCCCGGCCGGGCAGCGCGTCGGGTGCGGCCGGGCGGCCGGTCTTGTCCGGCTTGCCGGGGGCGAACTTCGCGGCGTCGTAGGCGACCACCCGGGCGACGTTCGTGCCGGCGGCGAGGACGTCCGCCGCCGGGCTGAAGCAGACCTGCGCGTCGGTCTTGTCCTGGGCCACCGCGTCGCCGGTCGCCCGCGCGAAGACGGTGAGATTCTTCCCCCCCGCCGCCGCCAGCCACGTCCCGTCGCGGCTGACGGACAGCCGGTGGACCCCGCACAGGTCGGGGTTCTGGCCGGACTGCTCGTTGACCCCGCCGAAGGTCACGGTCCGCACGGCGAAGGACTTCGCGTCCCACACCAGCAGTCTCCCGTCCTCGCCGCCGGACACGAACGCCGAGCCGTCCGGGACGAAGGCGGCGTCGCGGACGAAGCCGGCGTGCCCCTTCAGCGTTTCCACCGGGGACAGGTCGGCGGCGTTCCACACCTTCACCAGGTGGTCCGCCCCGCCGGTTACGAGTCGCTTGCCGTCCGGCGAGAACGCGACCGCCTCGACCCACCCGGCGTGGGCTTCGACGTCCCGCGCCGGCGTGTCGGCGGGGGTGCCGTCGGCCCAGGCCCACAGCTTCAGCCGGCGGTCGGACCCGCCGGTGACGACCCACTTCCCGTCCGGGGAGACGGCGAGGCACCGCACCCACCCGGCGGCGTGGGGGCACGCGAACCGGCCCGGCACCGCCGTCACGTTCTTGACCGCGACCGCCGCGGCGTCCAGGTCCCAGACCGCGACGCGGCGGTCGGCACACGCGGCGAGGACGAACCGGCCGGCCGGGTGGAACCGGACCTGCGACACCGTCATCGGGCCGCGCTTGGCCCCGTCGTCGGCGTGGAGGGTTTTCAGTTGGGTCAGTTTGGCGGGCATGTCACAGCACCTCCGCGATCGGGGTGCCCTTGCCGTTCTCGGTGAGCGGGACGGGCCGGCCCTCGTACTCGAGTTCGGTCCGCGGGTCGATCCCGAGCAGCGTGTAGAAGGTGGCGAACAGGTCGGGGACCGTGACGGGGCGGTCCTTCACGGCGGTGCCGTCCTCGTTGGTGCTGCCGACCACGACGCCGGGCCGCACCCCGCACCCGCCGAACGAGAGGGACCAGGACTTCGTCCAGTGGTTCCGGCCGGGCGGCCCCTGGCCCAGGATTTCCGGGGTGCGGCCGAACTCGCCCATCATGACGACCAGGGTCGAGTCCCACAGCCCGCGGGCGATCAGGTCGTCGATGAGGGCACCGGCGGCGGTGTCGAACTCCCGGGTGATGTGCCGCTGGCTGTCGAACGCGCGGCGGTGCTTGTCCCACGCCAGCCCGTTCTGGTGCTGGACCCGAACGAACGGCACGCCCTTCTCCACGAGCCGGGCGGCGAGGAGGCAGTCCCGGCCGAACGCGGACGGGCCGTACGCCTCGGCCCGCCTCGCCGGCTCCCGGGAGATGTCGAACAGCGTGCGGTTCTCGAGCAACCCGGCCACCGCGGCGAACGCGGCGGAGTGGCTCGCCGTGCCGGGGGTCGTGCGGCCGTCGGCGAACCGCGCGTCCGCCTTCGCCCGCAGGGCGTCCCGCCGGTGGAACTCCTGCGCGGCCGCGGCGGCTTCCGCGGGCAGGTCCTCCGGCCCCCGGCCCTTTCCGGGGCAGGCCAGCCCCTGGCACCCGGCCCCGAGGAACCCCGGCCCCGGCACCGCCATGCCGCCCTGTTCCGCCCCCAGAACGACATACGGCGGCAGGTTGCCGGGGCCGGGCTGGAGGTGGGCGCACGCCGAGAGCCAGTGCGGCGGCGCGGCGGTGGCGGCCGTCGGCTTGTGCCCCGTCTGCGCGAGGTAGTGCGCCTCCATGTGGTCGCCGAGGTCGCTGGTCATCGACCGGACGACGGCCGTCTTGTTGGCGAGCCGGGCGAGGTTCGGCATGTACTCGTCGAACCGGACGCCGGGCACCGTCGTCTGGGTGTTCAGGTGCGGCCCGCCGGTCGGCCGGCCGGTCTTCGGGTCCCACGTCTCGAACTGGCTCGGCCCGCCGGACAGGAACAGGAGGATGACGTGTTTTTGCTTCGCGGCGGCCTTCGCGGCGTTGTCCGCGGCGAACAGCCGGGCGAACCCGCCCAGCCCGCCGGCCGCCGCCCCCTGCAGGAACAGCCGGCGGGACCAGTCGTGTTCGGACGGGTTGCAGGAACCGGCGGTCGGGTGGGGTCGGGCCATGACGGGTGTCCGAGGGAGCGGTCGGCGTCCACTCTCGGAATCCCGCCCGCCCCCGGGCGCAGACAACTTGCCGTCGAAACGGTTCGTCCAGCCCGGAGATTCTGCTCGCCCCGGGCCAAAGCGACCGTCACTCGCGGAACGCCTCGGCGAGGTCCGCGCGGAGCGCGGCGTAGTCCGGGTAGCGGTCGTCCGGAGCCTTTTCCATCATTGTCATGACCGCCCGCGACAGGGCGAGCGGCACCCCCGGCGCGACCTCGTGCGGGCGGACCGCCGCCACCCGCATGTGCTGCATCAGCACGTCCTGGGCGGACCGCCCGGAGAACGGCAGCCGGCCCGTCAGGAGGTGGTACAGCGTACACCCGAGCGAGTACTGGTCCGCCCGGTGGTCGACGCTGCCGCCCATGATCTGCTCGGGGGCCATGTACCCGACCGTGCCCTCGGCCGCCGCCCCGGACGCCACCTTGCCGCCCGCCGTCCGCGCGACGACGGCCAGCCCCAGGTCGACGAGTTTGCTCACGCCGTCGCGGGTCAGCAGGATGTTGGCCGGCTTCACGTCCCGGTGGACGACCCCGAGCCGGCGGGCGGCGTCCAGGCCTTCGAGGACTTGCAGGGTGATCTCGACCGACCGCGGCGGGGACACCCGGCCGGACTGCTTGATGAGGTCCCCCGCGCTGAGCCCGTCCACGAACTCCATGACCACGAACGGCCGGGCCGGGTCGTCCTCGTAGTCCAGCACCCGGACCACGTTCGGGTGCGCGAGCTGGGCCAGGAGTTGGGCCTCCCGGTTGAGCCGTTCGAGCGCGTCCGGGTCGGCCGCCAGGACGTCCGGGCGGATGAACTTGACGGCGACCGGGGTGCGGAGCTTGGTGTGCAGGGCGCGGTACACCATCCCGGCCCCGCCGGTGCCGATGCACTCGATCAGGAGGTACTTGCCGACCTGCGTCCCGGGCGTCGGGGCCGCCGCGACCGACGCGATCTTCGCCGCCGGCTCGGGGCGGGCGGTCGCGGCGAGCGAAGACGCCGGTTCGCGGGCCGGTTGAACGGTCGAGGTCGCGCCCGGCTCGGGGGGGATCGCCGGCGTCCGGGAGCGGTCGCCGCTCGTGCTCTCGTGGGTCGTGGCGGTCGCCGGCACCGGTCCCGACCGGGACACGGGCGGCGGTGTGGTGAGCACCCCGCGGTGCGTCGACGGACCCGGGATCGAGCCGGAGCCGGGGGCCGGGAAGATCCCCGAACCCGGTCCCTGGAGCGTCCGCGTCGCGAACTGCGTCACGCCGCTCGGCCGGGACCCGACGGAACTGGCGGAGAACCCGCGGTGGACGCTCGAATCCCCGCCGTCCGTGCCGCGGCTCCGGACCTTGTTCAGTTCCGCCTCCACGCCCCGCGACTGTTCGAGCAGCGTCCGGGTGATGAGCTTTCCCCTCGGGATCAGGACGACCCCGGTGATCGGGTGGAGGATGTTCTGGGCCGCCGCGGTGCCGAGGAGCGCGACGAGGTCGTTCGCGGATTCGAGGTACATCCCCTCCGGGACTTCGACCTCGATCCCCTCGCCGAACACGGAGCACTGGCACGCGAGGCGGCTCTCCGGGCGGACGTCGGCCACCAGGGCCAGCGTCCGCCGCTCCCGCGGGCCGACCGGGGAGAGGTGCTCCATGCCCTTCTTCACCCAGACGTGGCAGGTCGAGCACAGCCCCTTCCCGCCGCACGACATCTGGACCTTGAGGTCCTTCCGGAGCAGGCCCGTGAGGAGCGTGCCCCCGGTGTCGACCAGGGTGGATTCGGCCAGCGGTTGGAGGGCGACCTTCTTCATGGGACTCAACCCCGAGCGGCCAGGACGGGCACCGGTTCTTCGGACGAGCACGGGTCGGCACCGTGGACGGCGGCCATCACGGCGAACGTGGCGACCGCCCCCCACACGATCGCGGCCCGGTCGTCCGCCGTTCGGTCCGCGGACGCGACGGCCTCCCGGACCCGCTTCCACCGCCCGCCGGGGTCGGACAGCCCGTCCAGGTGGTAGTCGACCCCGCCGCCGGGCGCGACCGGGACGCCGAGCGCCCGGGCCACCGGACCGACCAGCATCCGACTCCCCATCCGGGCTCCTTCCAGCACGTAGCCGGCCCCGGCCCACACCGCCGGGCACGCCTCCGCCCGCTCGCGCATCCGGTCGGCCCAGTCCGCGACCGCGGCGGGCGGGTCGGGCGGCACGTCCGCGCCGAGGTTCGCGAGGTCGCGGGCGGCCGCCTCGGCCCGGACCGCCTCGGCGGGCCACGCGCCTGCGAGGTCCGGGCACAGGCCCACCTCCGCCTCGAAGACGGCGTGGACCCAGTAGGTGCGGCCGAGGACGGCGGTGTAGTCGTCCCGGTCCACCGTCCCGCGGGCCATCGCCGCGGCGGCGGGGAGGCGTTCGATCGCGTCGTGAGCGGCCCGCGTCTCGGCGCGGAGTAGGTCGAACAGGTCCATGGGCGGGCGTCCTTCGGGGGTGGGGGGTCAGGCGGTCGCGGCCACGGCCTTCCGCTCGCCGGTCTCGTCGCGGGCGGGGACCGGGAGGTTCGACAGCGCCGCGGACAGGTGCTCGACGTGCGGCCGGAGCAGGCCCCACGCGGCCGGGGTCAGCGCCGCCTTGAGGTGGGCCTGCCACGCGGCGAACGTGTCGGCCATGAACTGCGGGGACATGTGGACCCCCTTCAGGATCGTCTTGTACCAGTGGGTGAACATGTCGTCGAGGGTGTCGTTCTCCCCGAGAAACATGGCGTTCCCGGCCATGTTCGAGAGGAGTTGCATGTCCCGGACGCCCTTGTCGTACCCGGACGAGCGGTGACGGCCGAAGTGCGGGTAGCGGACGCGGATGTCCGCCACCACCTTCTCGGCGACCGGGCCGGCGGCCTGCCGGACCTCGTCCAGGGCGGCCCGTCGGGCGTCCGCGGTGGCGAGGTACTCCTCGATCGCGGCGCGGTCCTCGGCCGACGGGTAGGCGGTGTCGAGGCGGTAGATGACGCGGGAAATCACGGCGGCCTCCGGGTCGGGCGTAAGGGTCAGGCGTGGGCGACCGCGGCCGGGACCGCGGACAGGGTTTCGGTCATCTCGTCGAACGTCGGGCGGAGGGCGTCCCACGCGGACGCCGTCAGCCGGGTTTCCAGCAGTTCCCGGAGGACGAGGTAGGCGTCCCGGACGTCCGCCGGGTCCAGCCCGAGGGCGGGGAGGACGCGACACAGGTGGTCGGTCCACCGGTGCCGGAGGAGCTTCGGCTCGTCCGCGAGGACGGCAAGGTGCACGTGCCGCAGGCTCTCGACGAGGTCCTGGGCGAACGGCCGGGTGTACGTCGGGCGGTCCGGGTAGCGGTGCGCGAGTTCCTCGTGCAGCTTCCGGCCGAGCGCCGACTCCTGCTTCGCGAGTTCCTCGCCGAGCTTCAGCCGGACCGGGACGCGGGCGTAGTACGCCATGATCCGGGTCAGGTCCGGCTCGGAGAAGGCCCGCTCGTTGGTGCGGCGGATGATGTCGGTCAGCCAGGTGTTCATGGGGCTCCGGGGGTGGGCGGTCAAGGGGCGAGGGCGCGGCGGACCCGGTCCAGGACGGCCTCGTGCGTCGGCATCTGGGCGGCCGCGTCGACGAACTCTTCGGCGGCGGCGACCGCGTCGGCCCGGGCGATCACGAACCGGGACCGGTCCGCCCCGAGGGACGGGCACTCCGTCTGGATCGCGTCCACCCGCTCGCCGGTCAGGTGGGCGAACACCGCCCCGAGCATCCCGGCGGTCAGGAGGTCGACCGGCCGGTCCGCCTCCCGGACGAGGGTCGGCATGACGGGGTCGCGGACGTCGACGACCACGATGCCGTCGTCGCACAGCGACAGGTCGACGTCGAGCCGGCCGTACCCGTTGGCGGCGAAGGCGTCCGCGAGGCAGGTGTGGACCAGCCCGGCCGGGAGGTCGCGGAGCTTGGCCTGGTACGCGGCGGACACGTCCTTGTCGAACCGGGCGGCGAACCGGACGCCCCACTTGGTGCCGGCCGCCTTCATCACCTTCCGGTAGGCCTTGCCGCACTCGTAAATCAGCGCGTCGCGGAACCCGAGCAGGAACTCGCTGGGCAGGGTGCAGACGCGCTGCCCGGTCGGGGTGCGGGTCACGCCCTTGGCGACGTCCGTCTGGAAGTACCCCGGCCGGCCGTACAGGTTGCCTTTGAGCCGCAGCGGGGGGTCGATCACGGGCATGGGCAGGTCCTCGGAGGGGTGCGGGAAGCGGTCAGGCCGCCGGGGCCGGGTCGGGGGTCGCGTCGCCGGTCGGGGGGACGGCGGCCGGGGTCGCCCGCGGCCGGGGGGCGAACAGCGCGGCGACCGGCCGCCGGCCGGGGGGCAAGTGCCCGGCGTGACCCGGGTTCGGGGCGGACCGCGCGGCCCCGCCGGTCGCGGCCGGGGTCTTGCGGAACCGGGCCGCCAGGGCGGCCCACGGGGAGCGGGGGTTCGTCACGGGTGCGCCTCGGAGCGGGTGTGGGGCCGGTCACATTTCCGACAGTTTGCGGGCGATGTCGCGGGCGGACGCGCCCTCGTTCCGCCAGAACGACGCGGCGTCCACCCGCTCGTAGTCCGCGACGACGAACTTGCAGAAGTCCTCCCCGGTCGCGTAGCACTGCATCTCCACGCACCCGAGGCTCCGCTTGGACAGCACGCTGAACACGGCCGCGAACAGGCCGGCGTAGAAGTAGCACACCACCGCGCCGATGTCCCCGACCGACTGCGCGACCGCGGACTCGTACAGTTCCACGTACAGCAGGCCCTTGTCCCGCTGGGTGAAGTCGTACCGCCACGTGCCCCAGCCCATGATGGTCAGCGGCCACCACCACGACTCCATCAGGAAGTCGACCCGCATCCGGTCCAGTTCCGCCTCGAACTCGGCTTGCATCCGGGGCAGGAACTTCTTCATGTCCTGCATGCCCCACTGGTACCCGCACTTGTACATGATCTCCCGCGCCCCGTTCTGGCCGGCCTCGTCCTCCAGGGACCCGAGGACCGCGACCAGGAAGTCTTCGGACACCCGCATGACCCGCTGGCCGTAGGGGTTGAGCAGCGTGCCGCGGTCCGCGTCGGGGCGGAAGAATTCGGTGTCGTGGTAGTGGTTGTGCTTGTACGGCTGCACGCCCAGGACGGGGGTGATGACCCGGTTGATCTTCCCGTCCGTCACCCCGGTGCGGCGGAGGAACTGGACCGACCGCAGGTCGGCCTTCTCCTGCCACACGAACTGGAGCGTCTGCTCCGACGGGCGGTCGATCGGGGCCTCGTAGTCGTCGACGGCGGTGGGCATTGTCGGGTTCCTCCGTGGTGTGTGGTCGCTGGCGAACGCGGTTCGATCAACCCCCGAGGGGGGATCCTGGTTTGGTGGCATCGGCCTCTGGCCGGTGAACCCCCACCGGCCGGAGGCCGGTGCCACAAACCAATAGAGCTGACATCGACTTCAGTTGCCGTCAGCCGGCGGCCTCGCGGGCCTTGCGGAGTTCCTTCGCGGCGGCCACGAACTCGGTCATGACCGTCCGGGTAATGACCTTGCCTTTCGGGATCAACCGGCGGCCGGTGACCGGGTGCAGGTAGTCGTAGCCGGCGGTCGTCCCGACCAGTTCGCCGACCTGCTCGACCGACTGGACGTACATCCCCTCGGGGACTTCGACCAGGATGCCGTCGGCCTCGATCCGGCACTGGCAGGCGAGCCGACTGTCCGCGTCGGCGGTGGCCAGCAGGCCCAGGGTGCGGGCCTCCCGCGGGGTGGGCGGCGACAGCCCGTCCCGGCCGGCCCGCACGTACACGTGACAGGTCGCGCACACGCCCTTGCCGCCGCAGGCCATGTCGATGTCCAGCGACCGGGCCAGCAGGCCGTCCACGAGCCGGGTGCCCGTGACGACGTCCAGGTTTCCGCCGACCGGCGTCAGCGTCAGCGACTTCATGGGCTGCCCTCGTTAGCTCGCGACCCCGAGTTTCCAGCCGAAACAGAGTTCTTCCGGGTGGCCGACGTCCGGCTGCGCGCCGGCGGTCTCGGTCGGGACTTCGTCCGACCGGTTCGGCAGGCGGGTCGGGAGGACGAGGCGGACGACCAGCCGGCCCGACGCCGTCTCGGCGAACGACACGTCCCCCCCGAGGGCGGCGGCCATCCGCCCGGCGAGCAGCAGGCCGGGCAGGTACCCGTCCGCCCCCGGTGTCGGCACGAACCCGCTCGGGTCGACGGCCCCGAACGGTTGCACCAGCGCCTCGTGGTCCGCCGGGGTCAGGGCCGGGCCGGCGTCGACGACCTCGACTTCTAGTCGGCCCTCGCGGTCGCCGGGGCCGCACGGCAAGCGGCGGAGCTTCACCCCGATCGGGTTGTCCCGGACGGACGCGGTGGCGTGGGCGAGCACGCCGTGGACGGCGGTGCGGAACCATTCCTCGTCGCAGTACACCCACCCGCCGGCGTCCGAGACGGCGACGGTCGCGTTCCGGGCCGCCAGTCGGCTCCCGAGTTGGTCGACCACGGACCGGACCGACTCGCCGGCCAGGAACTCGACGCAGACCGGCGGCGGGAGTTCGCCCCACAGGACCGCGGCGAGCGCCCGCGTCACCCGCGCCTGCGCGTCGAGGTCGCCGGCCGACTGCTGGATCGCCCGCAGCCGGGGGACCAGGGCGTCGCGCTGCGGGGTCTGCTTCGCCTCGCCGATGAGTTGCCGGGTCTGGGCGAGGATCAATTCCCCCGTGCCGCCGAGGGCGCGGTCGGCGAGTGCGAGGCTGGTGGCGAAGCCCTCCTCCCGGGTCCGCGCGAGCACCCCGCCGAGCCGGTCGCGGTCGCCGGTCAGGTCGTGGAGGGTGACGCACCACAGGCTGTCCGCCGGGGTCGCCGACCGGGCGGCGGCGAGGGCGAACGGCACCCCGCCCGCGGATTCGCCGGCGGCCGGCGGACCCCCGGCGGCCAACCAGCCCGCGACTCCGCCCTCCGGGAGCGAGGCGAGGCCGGTCGGGTCCGGGGCGGCGGGCGGCCGGAGGTGCGCGGCCAGCGGGGTGCGAAGGAGTTCCGCCGACGGCCGGCCGAGGGCTTTCTCGGCGGCCGCGTTCGCGAACCGGACGATGCCCTTGTCGTCGACGGCCACGATCGCGGCCGGGGTCGTTTGCAGCACCCGGTGGAAGGCGGCGAGCTTCTGCCGGGCGAAGTTCACCTTGGTCGCGAGGTCCTGAGCCGCGGCCAGCATCTTGTCGGCGGCCACGCCCGCGGGCAGCTCGAGAGTCAGCGGCGCGGCCGGGGTGGCGTTGGCCACCGCACCGACGTGCCGGACCAGTTGGTCGAGGGCGGCGGCGAACTTGTCCCGTTCGGCGGCGGCCGCGGCCGTCGCCGCCTGGGTCCGGTCGTCGGCGGCGGCGGTGGCGGCTTCCGCCCGCTCGGCCCGGCGCTCCAGGGAGGCGATCCGGCCCAACAACCCGGACACGCTGCCCGCGATCGCGCCCACCTCGTCGCGCCGGTCGGTCGGGAGTCGTCCGCCCCCCGTGTCGGCGGCCCGCGCGACGGCGGCCGTCAACTCGGCGACGGGGCGAGACAGAGCCCACGCGATGCCGGCCGCCACCGCGGTCGAGACGACGGCGGTTCCCAGGCCGACGGCCAGCACCGGGCCGTCGGCCGGGACGACGGCGACCGCGACGCCGACGACGAGCGGGGCGAGGCACGGGACGAGCAGCAAGAGCCGGAACCGACTCGGGGGCGAGGTCATCGGGACGTCTCCGGGTGTGCGACGCGGGTGGAACGGAACGCGCGGAGCAGGGCGGACACCGACGGCCGGCCGGCCGGGTCGGGGTCCGTCATGCGACGGATCAGGTCGGACGCCCGCCGGCCGAGGCCGGGGACCGTCCAGTGCAGCGGGTCGAGGGCCAGCGCGGCGTGAGCGGCTCGACACTCGGCGAACGTGGCGGCCGTCACGTCCGGCCGGCCCGTGGCGGCGTGGCGGAGGGTCAGCCCGAGGGAATAGACGTCCGCCGCCGGTCCGCCGCGGCCGTCGAAGCACTCCGGCGCGGCGTAGGGCCAGGTGCCGTGGATCGAGCCGCCGGTCGCGGGCAGTCCGGCCGGCCGGCGGGCGGTGCCGAAGTCCGCGAGCTTGAACCCGCCGGCGGCCGACCCGAGGACGTTGGCCGGCTTCACGTCCCCGTGAACGACCCCGGCGGCGTGGGCCGCGCGGAGGGCCGACAGGACGTCTCGGGCGGCCCGAAGCACGGTCGCGGCCGGGAGCGGCTCGCCCGCGGCCAACGCCCGGCCGAGGCTGCCCCCGGCGACGTACTCGAGCACGAGCGCCGTCAACCGGCCGGCCCGCTCGACGTCCCAGACGCGGACGACCTTCCGGTGCGTGACCCGCGCCAGCACGGCCGCTTCCGCCCGCAGCGGGGCCGCGTCCGCGGACACCTTCAGCGCCACCGGCACGCCGAGGTCCGGGTGAAGGCTGAGGTAGACGTGGCCGGACGCGCCCCGCCCCAGCAGGCCGCGGATCGTGTACCGGCCGAACGTGCTGTCGAGCGGCAGCGGCAGCGGCGGGGCGGGCGGCTGCTCCTCGCGCGTCGGGCGGTCGATTCGGGTTCGGAGGGCGGGCAGGTCGAGGACTTGTTTCAGATCCCGCTCGTCGAGCGACCCGGTGAGGACACGCCCGACGGCCCGGGCCGAGACGCGGTCGAGCACGCCGGCCGCCACGAGCGACGGCACGGCCGTGACCGGGTTCGCGCTGCGGGTCAGCGCCACCAGTCGAGCCACGTCCGCGCCGGTACACCGGGCGAGCAGGGCGTACACGTCGTGTTCCCCGACCCCGGGCCGGGGGCGGTCCGCGTCCGTTCGCATGGGATCTCGGTCTGAGGGCAACAGGACCGCCACCCATGAACTGGGCGGTGATCGACAGACCCGAATAAGTGAGTGAATCTTAGATAGCAACTCGTGTGCCAGTCCGGACAGTGGGCAAAATTCCACCCTGAGATGAAACAACAGCAGAAAGCCCTGTCTGTCCCGCCGAATCTTTCGGCCCGCATCGAAAGGCGTCGCGCGGAAGGTGGTGACCGACTCGCCACCGGCGAAAAATTCGCCAGCGGTCGGCCGCTACTCGCTCCCCTCGGGGGCGTGGAGGTCGTACTCCCGGATCCGCCCGCGGAGGGTCATGCGGTTGATCCCGAGGGCCTCGGCCGCCTGGGTCAGGTTCCAGTCGAAGTGCGTCAGGACGAGTCGAAACAGTTCCGGCTCCCGGCTGGCGAGCCATTCCGCGTACAGGTTCCGGGTGCCCGCGGCGAGGCGGGCCGACACGAACCCGGCCTTGTCCGCAGATGCTCGGGGAGGGGGGTGCGGGACGGGCCCGGACGGGCGCAGGTCGAACAGGTCGGGGGTCAGCACCGGCCCCGTCGCCCGGAGCATGGCCCGGCGGAGCGCCCCTTCGAGTTCCCTCAAGTTGCCGGGCCACGGGTAGGCGGTCAAGAGGTCGACGGCGTCCTCGCTGAGACCGCTGACGGTCACGCCGAGTTCGTCCCCCAGTACCCCCAGGAAGTGGCGGATCAGGGCGGGGAGGTCGTCGCCCCGCTCCCGGAGCGGCGGGAGGGAGATGGCGTACCCGGCGAGGCGGAAGTACAGGTCGGAGCGGAACCGGCCCTCCGCGACCATCCCGGTCAGGTCGCGGTTCGTCGCCGCCACCACGCGGGCGTCCGTCCGCAGCGTCTCGCTGCCGCCGACCCGCTGGAACTCCTGCTGCTGCAGCACCCGGAGCAGCTTGGCCTGCGTGTCGAGCGAGAGTTCCCCGACCTCGTCGAGGAAGAGCGTCCCGCCGTCGGCCTGCTCGAACCGGCCCTCGCGGCGGCGGTCGGCACCCGTGTAGGCCCCCTTCTCGTGCCCGAAGAGTTCACTTTCCAGCAGGTTTTCCGGCACGCTGGCACAGTTGACGACGACGTACGGACGGGTCTCGCGGCCGGAGTGCTGGTGGATGGCCCGGGCGACGAGTTCCTTGCCGGTCCCGCTCTCGCCGAGCAGCAGGACCGTGACCCGCCGGGCGGCGACGCGGCCGATCGACCGGTAAACCTCTTGCATCGCGGGGCACCGGCCGACGATGGTCCCCGGCGGCAGCCGCTCGACGGCGGGGGCCAGGGCGATGGGTCGGCGCGCGGCCGCGGCGGCGGCGACGGCCTGGTCGATCACGTAATCGACGCTCGCCGGGGTCAACGGCTTCGACAGGTAGTCGAACGCCCCCCGCGCGTTCGACAGGATCGCGAGGTCGCTCGACTGCTCCCCGGTGATGATCACGACCGGCACCCGCGGGTCGATGTCGTGCAGCCGGGCGAGGAGGTCGAACCCCTTCAGGCCGGCGGGGAACAGCTCGCAAAACACCACGTCCGGCCGGGACCGGGTGAAGACCTCGATGCCGTCCGCGACGTCCGCCGCGCCGGTGAACGAGTCCCTCCGGCGTTCGACCACCGTCCGGAGGACGGCGAGAACGTCGGGGTCGTCGTCGATGACGAGTACGGCGGCCATGGGCGAACCTGTCAGGGGAGGGGCGACTCCCTGAACGGCAATTCCGGAGTTATAGGTATATAATGCGACAGTATTAGGCGCGGAGCAACCCCGAGTTCCACCCGTTCTTGCAGCCGTCCGCCGGTCGACCGGGGGGCGATCACCCCAACCCGTGGCAAGGGTTCGGGATGAGTTCGGCGTGCCGGCAAAAGGTTTCCGCGAAATACATTCCAAAATTTCGTCGATTCGCGAAATGACTTGATCTTACCATAGACAATTTAACGCCGGCAACGATCTGACCGGCGTTCGGTGGCGGCTGGCCCGGTTCTTCTCGCGGCGTGAAACCCGGAGACCGTCGCGGCGGTATGAGCCGTTGACCCGAGGAGTACCGTATGCGAGTCGCAATCCTCCTCGTCGTGACGGCTGGCGTGGCGGTCGGTTTCGCCCGAGCGGATCCTCCGGCCCGAGAGTTTCCCCGTGTCGGCGGCGGAACGGTTCGCCTTCCCGGACCCGACGACGCGGCCGCCGTTGTGCTGCTGTTCCTCGGCCACGACTGCCCCGTGTCGAACGGGTACACGCCCGAACTCGCCCGCATCGCGACCGCCTACACGCCCAAAAAGGTGGCGTTCCTGGCGGTGTACGCCGACGCGGACGTCACCCCCGACGACGCCGCGAAGCACGCGAAGGAGTACGCCCTGCCGTGCCCGTCCGTGCTCGACCCGAAGTTGACCCTGGCGGCCCGCACGGGGGCGACGGTCAAGCCGGAAGCGGTCGTCCTGTCCCCGAAGGGGGACGTGTTGTACCGCGGACGGATCGACGACCGGTACGTCGCCCTGGGCCAGAAGCGTGCGGAACCGACGACGCACGACCTGCGGGCCGCCCTCGACGCGGTCCTTGCCGGCAAGCCGGTGCCGACCCCGCGGACGCAGGCGATCGGCTGCGACATCGACTTCCCTTCGCCCCCGAAGAAGTGACCCCAACCCCGGGAGATTTCCCCATGCCCCGCGTCCTGTGGGCGGCGGCCGCCGTCGCGCTGACCGCGACCGCGTCCCCGGCCGGCGACACCCCGAACTTTGCCGAGCACGTCGCGCCGATCCTGAACGCCCACTGCGTCACCTGCCACCGGACGGGGCAGATCGGCCCGTTCCCGCTGCAAACCTACGCCGACGCCCGGAAGCGGGCGAAGGCGATCGCGCGGGTGACGACCGCCGAGATCATGCCCCCGTGGAAGCCGCAGCCGAAGCACGGCGAGTTCCTGAACGACCGCCGGCTCGACCCCGAGCAGGTGGCCGTGCTGAAGGCGTGGGCCGACGGCGGGGCCCCGGAGGGGGACAGGGCCAAGCTCCCGGACTCGCCCAAGTTCAAGGAGGGCTGGCAACTCGGCGAGCCGGACCTCGTCCTGACCATGCCGAAGGCGTTCACGATCCCCGCGGAAGGGAAGGACGTGTACGTCCACTTCGTGTTCCCCCTGGAGTTGAAGGGGGACAAGTACCTGATGGGGATCGAGGTCATCCCGAGCAACCGGCGGGTGGCGCACCACGCCGTCGGGCTGATCGACACCGGCGGCACGGCCCGGAAGCTCAACGAGAAGGCGGGCGGCAACGGGTACGCCAACTTCGGCGGCCCCGGCTTCATCCCCCGCGGGTTCACCCCCGGCTACGTCCCCGGCCAGGTGCCGCGGTTCTTCGACGCGGACACCGCCATCACGCTGTCCAAGGGGTCGGACTTCGTCCTCCAGATGCACTACCACCCGAGCGGCAAGGTCGAGAAGGACCAGACCAAGGTCGGGTTCTACTTCACCGACAAGAAGCCGGCCCGGAACATGGGCGCGATCCTGCTCGGGTCGGACGACATCGACATCCCGCCGGGGAAGAAGGACTACACCCGGAAGGACGAGTTCACCCTGCCGTGCGACTTCGAACTCCGGAGCGTGTGGGGGCACATGCACATGATCGGCAAGGAGATCCGCGTGAAGGCGGACCTGCCGGACAAGACCACGAAGGAACTGCTTTACATCAAGGACTGGGACTTCAACTGGCAGGACACGTACCAGTACGCCAAGCCGGTGCGGCTCCCGAAGGGGACGGTCGTCAAGGCCGAGTTCGTGTGGGACAACTCGGCGAACCACCCGCGGAACCCGTTCCGGCCGCCCCGCCGGATCACCCACGGCGAGGGCAGCACCGACGAGATGGGCGGCGTCATCCTCGGCGGGATGCCGGTCAGCCCGTGGGACGAACTCGGCTTCTGGGCGGCGGTCATCGGGCACTACTTCGAAGTCACGCTCAAGCCGAAGAAATGACCGGTGACGGTCGGTCGGAGGCTTCCGGCGGCACCCGTCCCGCCGGAACTTCTCGCGGCGCGGATGGGGAGGTCGGACGGGCGTGCGAACCGGCCGGAAACGCTCAAGTTTCCGGGCGGCCGCGAGTCCGGTCGGGCATCGTTGACCGGGACCGACGGAGGAACGCGGAGGACCGGCCGTGGAAAGTGACGCGAAACTCGGACTGCTGGCCGGACTTGCCGGTGTGGTCGCCGTCGCGGTCGTGTACTTCCAGAAACCGACCGACTCGGGCGTCGCCGCGAACCTCCCCGACGCGACCGCCGCCGGACCGGCGCTCTCGACGCCGCCGGGAGTCAGCCCGCCGGGGGAATCACCCGGCAAGCCCCGGCTTCACGCGAAGCCGACGGGTTACACGAAACCGAAGACAGCCCCGGCGGACGAATGACCGTTCACCTGTCCGGGTCGTGGTCTTCACAGTAGGCGAAGGTTCGTCGGAACACGGGGACGAGCCCGCCGATGCGGTGCCAGCTCCGCCCGAGGCGAACCGCGGGCTGGTCGCAAAACTCGCAGCGAACGCAACTCCCGTCCGCGTCGCGGATCAGCCGCTCGCGTCGGAGGCGGTGGTGGTCCCGGATCGCGTCGGGCTCCACCCCCCGCCGTGCGAGCTCCCCTTCGATCAGGTCCAGGGCGGCCGGCTCCATGTCGTCGCGGTAAACCGTGACTCTGTCAAGGAGTTCCGTCGTTTCCGCGCGGCGGGCGTTCTCCGCGACGGCACGCAGGTCCAGTCTCACGGGCTCCTCCTTTTCGCCGGAATCGGGAACTCTCGGGCGGGACCCGCGTCCAAGAAGGTTAAGGTGTCCGCCGCCTGGGGGTTTGTGTTCGGTCGCGTCCGGGTCACGGAGACGATCGGACAAACGGGGAGAATTTTCTCGGCATCGCGGCGGCTCGTGACTTAGAATCATACTCGCCCTCGGTCACGCCGGAACGATTCGCGAACCTATTCTCCCGCCGGGCCGTGGCGGGTTTCCCATTTCCCGGAATTCCCTGCAAGGGGGGTGTTGAATGAAGCGCCTGACCGCCGGTCTGTTTGCCGCCGGGGCGATGCTCGTGTCCGCCTCGGCCGGCTCCGCCGCCGAAGGCGGACCCGTCCTGCCGCCGGCCACCGTCGCGATCAACGAAGGCATCGCGAAGGGCTGGGCCGACCAGGGCATCAAGAAGCCGGCCAACCGTGCGACCGACGACGAGTTCCTCCGCCGGGTGTTCATCGACCTCATCGGTCGCATCGCCACCCCGGACGAGGTCCGCGACTTCGACCAGGACACCGGCAAGGACAAGCGGGTCCGCCTCGTCCGCCGGCTGTTGAACGAAACCAAGTACCGCCCGAAGGGCGCGAAGAAGGGCGTCGAGTTCAACTACGTCGACGAGTACGCCACCCACTGGTCCAACATCTGGACCGTCTGGCTGATGACCCGGTCCAGCCACTACCTCTACCGCGAGCAGATCGGGTACTGGCTGGAAGAGAACTTCAAGAAGAACATCTCCCACAAGGAGCTGGTGACGAAGCTCATCACCGCGACCGGGAAGTCCGACGAGAACCAGGCGGTGAACTTCATCATCCAGCACATGGGCGAGGCGATCCCGCAGGAGAAGCGGTCCGATCTCGGCACCCACGACGCGGTCCCGATCACGTCCCGCGTCACCCGGCTGTTCCTCGGCCTGCAGACGCAGTGTACCCAGTGCCACAACCACCCCTTCAACAAGGAATGGGTCCAGTCGGACTTCTGGGGCGTGAACGCCTACTTCCGCCAGACGACCCGCGACCGCAACCCGTCCGCCGGCACCCCCGGCAACGGCAACCGGATGATGGACGTCCCGGTTCAGGTCGAGCTGCGGGACGAGCCGACCCTGAACCCGAACGGCCGGATCTTCTACGAGCCCCGGGACGGCCGGCTGATGTCCACCAAGCCGATCGCCCTGAAGGACGTGGCCCAGGCCGACGCCGGGGCCGAGTCCGACAAGACGATCAAGTCCTCGCACAGCGGCAAGACCCGCCGCCAGATCCTCGCCGAGTACGTCGTCACCCACGACAACTTCGCGAACGCCTACGTCAACCGCATCTGGGGCCACCTGTTCGGCCGCGGGCTGAACAAGGAGCCGACCATCGACGACTTCGGCAGCCTGAACGAAGTCCTTCACCCGGACATGCTCAAGGCCGTCACCGACGAGTTCAAGAAGTACAACTATGACAGCAAGCTGCTCCTCGAGTGGATCTGCTGCAGCGAGCCGTACGGCCTGAGCCACGAGGCGAACCCCGCCTACGTCGACCAGAAGTACGACGGGTACTTCGCCCGGATGCCGCTGAAGGCGCTGTCGCCGGAAGTGCTGTTCGAGTCCCTCATGACCGCCACGAAGGCGGAGACCTCCCCGGACGCGGGCGAGCGGAAGCAACTCCGCGACCGCTGGATGGCGAAGCTCGTCCGCAACTTCGGCGACGACGAGGGGAACGAACTCAGCTTCAACGGGACCGTGATCCAGGCCCTGCTGATGCTCAACGGCCAGGAACTCAACGGCGAAGTGACCCGCAAGGGGAACAACGCGGTGCAAGAGGTCGTCAGCCGGTACACGGCCAAGGGCGGCGTGACCAACGCGAAAGGCGTGATCGACGAACTGTTCGTGATGACGCTGAACCGTCACCCGACCTCGAAGGAACTGAGCGTCCTGGTGGACTTCCAGATGAAGGGCCGCGTCGTGTCGAACCCGGACGCGAAGCCGGCCGAGCCCGCCCCGTCCACCGGCGGCACGGGTGCCAAGAACCCGAAGAAAGACCCGAAGCCGGCCCCCGGCCCGGGCCAGCCGAAGTTCGTCGGCATCCCGCCGTCCGGCCCGAACGACCTGACGTTCTACCAGGACCTGTTCTGGGCGCTGCTCAACACCAACGAGTTCATGCTGAACCACTAATCCGGTTCGGATGACGTCCTCCCGCGGACCCGCCGACACCGGCGGGTCCGCGGGCGTTTTACGCGATCAGCTCCCCGCGGAGCACGGTCACCGCCTTGCCCGCGAGCCGGACCCGGTCCCCGGCGACGGCCACCTTCACCGTCCCGCCCCGCTTGGACGCCTGGAACCCGACCAGCTCCGTCTTCCCCAGTTTCCCCGCCCAGTACGGCCCCAGCGCACAGTGAGCGGACCCCGTCACGGGGTCTTCCGGAACGCCGACGGCCGGGGCAAAGAACCGGGACGCGAAGTCGACCCCGTCGCGCTCGGACTTGGCCGTCACGATCACCCCGCGGGTCATGACCTGCCCGAGCCGGCGGTAGTCCGGGCGGATCGCGACGACGGCCTCCTCGGTCGGCACTTCGCAGACGTAGTCCGTGCCGGTGTGCCCGACGAACGTCGGGGTCAGGCCGAGGGCCTCGGTCAGCGCGGGCGGGGGGGTGCGGGGGCCGACCTTGTACGCGGGGAAGTCGAGGGCGACCCAGTCGCCGTCCCGCTCGGCGGTGAGCAGCCCGGACTTGCTGCGGAACCGGATCGTGTCCCCGGCGGGCACCCGGCCGCTTTCCCAGAGCGCGTGGGCCGCGGCCAGGGTGGCGTGGCCGCACAGGTCGACTTCGACAGCTGGCGTGAACCACCGGAGCCGCCACACGTCCCCCTCGCGGACGGGGAACGCGGTCTCGGACAGGTTCATTTCGTTCGCGACCCGCTGCATCCAGTCCGCGGGGCGGGGCTCCTCCGTGAGGCAGACGGCGGCCGGATTTCCGGCAAACGCGGCGTCGGCGAAGGCATCGACGATGAGGATGGGGGTGGCCACGGACGGGTCTCGTCTGGCGGGGGGAACGGAGAGGTGTGGTGTCAGTGTACCCCGCGTTTCGGCGGGGGCAAATCCGCACCCCGGCGGTCGGGTCCGCCCGGGTCCGCCTTGTCGGGCGGAAAAAATCCGCAACCTCCCCTGGAAGGGTCGGCCGGTTTTCGCTTAAATGCTGACTTCCGTCCCGGCGTGACGGCGGTCCCGAGGTTCAGGAATGCCGACGATTAATCAGTTGATCCGCAGCCCGCGGGTTCCCCAGAAGTCGAAGCCGAAGCACCCGGCCGTGGACGGCTGCCCGCAGAAGCGCGGCGTCTGCACGGTCGTGAAGACCATGACTCCGAAGAAGCCGAACTCGGCGCTGCGGAAGGTCGCCCGGGTTCGCCTCTCGAGCGGGACCGAAGTCACCGCGTACATCGGCGGCGAAGGCCACAACCTGCAAGAGCACTCGATCGTGCTCGTCCGCGGCGGCCGCGTCCGCGACCTGCCGGGCGTGCGGTATCACATCGTCCGCGGCGTGCTGGACTGCCAGTCGCCCAGCAGCGTAAACACCGGCGACAGCCGCCGCAAGCAAGCCCGCTCGAAGTACGGCCAGAAAGTCGAAGGTAAATAACCGAAAACAGTTTCAGAGTTTCAGGTTTCAGAGTTTCACGTCGAACTCGGAACGGGCTCTGGATCTTGAAACTTTGAAACTTGAAACTTGGAACTTTCCCGATGGCTACCAAGAAGCGAACCGCCTCCGCCGACACGCTCGCCCCGGACATCCGGTACGGCTCGTTGCTGGCCAGCAAGTTCATCAACTGCATCATGAAGGACGGCAAGAAGTCGACGGCCACCCGCGTCTTCTACGACGCCCTGGAACAGATCAAGAAGCGGATGCCGGACGTCGACCCGATCGAGGTCTTCACGGTCGCCGTGAACAACGTCAAGCCCTCCCTGGAAGTGCGGTCCCGCCGGGTCGGCGGGGCGAACTATCAGGTGCCGATGCAGGTGAAGGCGAAGCGGCAAGAGAGCCTCGCCATGCGGTGGATCATCGCCGCGATCCGCTCGAAGTCCGGCCGGCCGACCTATCTGCGGCTGGCGGAAGAACTGATGGCCGCCTTCAACAAGCAGGGCGAGGCGATGGCCAAGCGCGAGCAAACCATCAAGATGGCCGAAGCGAACAAGGCGTTCAGCCACTTCGCGTGGTGATCGAGCCCGCCGAAAGCCCGACCGAGTGGCCGGCGACTGGTGCTCTTCGGGGCACCGGTCGCCGGCTCGTTTTTCTCCTGTCACGCCTCGGTCAACCTCCGGCAGGCCGTCCCAGCCTCTGGTCCTGCTCCGATCACTTTCCCGACCTTGACGCCTCGCAAACCCGTTTGCTCTCAGTACGCCGGGGGGCGGTGTTCGCCGGCCTTCGACATGCTGGAAATCCTCGGGGGTGCAAAGTCGTCACTTGAGGTCATCGGGCGAGACCCAACCGTGGCCAGTTCGGGACGACGACCGTCACATCCGTCGTGTCGAACGTTCCGAGCACGCGCGGGGACCGGAGGTCGAGGCGGCGGCGGGTCGGCAGGCTGGGCGTCGCGGCGGGGAGGGTCCGCGTCTCGCCGCCGGTGGCGACCGCGAGGGCGAGACCGCCGGCCCGGATGACCACGGCCCGCCGTGGGGACGGGGGCGTCGGAGGCAAGCCCACCCAGACCGCCGCGTCGACCAGGGCGATCGGCAAATCCCGCCAGACCACGAGTTCGCGGAGGTGTTCCGGGGCCGACGGAACGGCCGAGCCGGGGCCGGGGTCGAACACCTCCGCGATCATCCCGACGGGAACGCCCAGCGCGACGGCCCGCCCGCCCGGCAACTCGGACCGGGCGAGAAGCAACAGGCGGTCCCCGGCCGAAGCGGTCGCCGGGGTCGCGGCCGACGGGGCTGCGGGGGGCAGGGGCAAGTCCGTCCCGCCGCCCGCACGGGGGTCGAGCCGGTGCGGGTCGAGGACGACCAGCGGGCCGGCCTCGGCCAGGACGACTCCGGCGATCAGCCACGCCGCGACGGGGCCGACCGCGCCCGGGGGCGGGAGCAGGTGCCCCCGGTCGACCCGGGCCACCGGGAAGACGCGGTCGACGGCGAGGCCGAACTTCCCGTGCGCGGACTCGACCAGCACGATTTGCCCGGTCCGCGGGTCGGCCCCCTCGGTGTCGAGGCCCAGCCACGTCCCGAGCGGGTAGACCGGCCACTCCCCCCGGCGGGTCCGGACGACGCCGATCGCGTCCGGGGTGTCGGGCACCGGTTCGAGCCGGTCGCCCCGCTCGACGCCGACGGTCCGGGCGAGGTCGAACCCGACCACGAGGTTCCCCACCGCGCAGCGGACGAGGTTCACGGCGGCGGTCGTCGCAACGGTCATCGCACATCTCCCGCGAAGCAGGACAAGAGTCGGGCGGCGATCCCGGCGGGCGAGTCGACCGCGCCGGCGGCCCCGAGCTGGACGGCCCGCAACGGCATCCCGTACACCGCACACGTGGCTGCGTCCTGGGCGAAGGTCGTCGCGCCGGCGGCGCGCAGGTCGGCGAGGCCTCGGGCCCCGTCCTCGCCCATGCCGGTGAGCAGCACCCCGACCGACCGCTTCCCGTAGACCTTCGCCGCGGAGCGAAACGCCACGTCGACGGACGGGCGGTGGCCGGACACCTTCGACCCGGTCCCGAGTTCGACCCGCCCGTCGGCCGCGAACTCGAGGTGGCGGTCGCCCGGCGCGACGAGGGCGACGCCGGGTTCGACCGGGTCGCCGTCGGCCGCTTCCCGCGCGGGAAACGGGGTCGACCGGGAGAGTTGTTCGGCCAGCGGCCGGGTGAACGCCGCGGGCAGGTGCTGGACGATCACAATGCCGGCCGGGAAGTCGGACGGCAAGCCGCACAGCAGTTCGCGGATGGCGGCCGGGCCGCCCGTCGAAGCGCCGATCGCGAGGACGCGCGCGGCCCCCGGCGGCAGGGGAAGAAAATCGAACGACGCGTCGAGACCCGGCGAGTCGGGACCGACCGTGCTCGCGGGGGGAACTGCGAACGGGCCGGTCACCAGAGTCCGCACCCGGTCGGCCGCGGTTGCCGCCCACTCGTCCACCCGGAACCCGTCCTCCCGGCTGCGGGTGAGGAAGGTCTCGATGTCGTCGACCACGCGCTCCATCCCGGCCAGCAACTCCGGGGTGCCGCTGTCCGGCTCGTGGGCCAGGCGTTCGAGCACCTCTTCCAGGTGGTACGCGACGTGGCTGAACTCCGCGAGCCCGACCATCGCGGACGCGCCCTTGATCGTGTGGACCAACCGGTGGGCTTCCTCCAGGACGTCCGGGGCGGTCGGCGTGCGGCGGAACTCCGCCAACCCCTTGCGGATCGCCGGGAGGTAATCGGTCGCTTCCTCGAAGAAGCCGACCAGAATCTCTTCATCGAACGGCGTCATCGACTTCTCCTCGCCCGGCCGACGGCCCGGGCCGGCGGTACATCCACACGTCGTCGAGGCGGACCGGGTCGAGCCCCGGCGGGGCGACCCCGATTCGTTCGACCGCCCCCAGAAACAAGTACCCGCCGGGGGCCAGGGCCGCGGCCAGTTTCGCCAGAATCGCGGCCTTCGCCTCCGGGCCGTAGTAGATCAACACGTTCTCGCAGACGATCACGTCGTGCCCCGCGTCGCCCGCGGCGTCGGCCGTCAGGTCGAGCCGGGCGAACGACACGACGTTCCGAACTTCCTCGGTCACGCGGACCGCGGTGCCGGCAACCGGCTCGAAAAACCGGTCCCGGTACGCCGGGGGCACCGACCGCGTCTCGAAGTCGCGGTACACCCCGGCCGCCGCCCGATCCAGGTGCGACTGGCACACGTCCGTCCCCAAGACCCGCACGTCCCACCCGCGGGTCGCCTCGTCGGCGAGGCAGACCATGGCCAGCGTGTACGGCTCCTGCCCGGTCGAGCACCCGGCCGACCACAGTGACAGCCGGGTGTCACTCATCCCCCGCCGGCCCCGGATGTCCGGGAGGACGAAGCCGGTCAGGGCGGCGAGGCCGGGGCCGTCGCGGAAGAACTTCGTCTCCCCGTTCAGCAACTGCTCGAACAGGGCGGACCACAGCGCGGGCCGGCGGTCGACGGCCCGAAACAGGGCGTCCGGCGTCGTCCGGGCGATCTCGGCGGTGCTGTCGACCGCCGCCGCGAGCACCCGGAGCCGGCTGCCGAACGCCAGCCCGCACCGCCGTTCCACGTACTCCCGCCAGCGGTCGAGGTCGGCCGGCGTCATCCGGGCCTCCGGTTACCGACCGCCGATCGCGCCGACCGGCCGGCCGTTCCCCACCCCGTTGCCGCCGGCCGGTCCGGCGAGGGACGAGGGCGTCGAGAACGTGCGATAGGTGTCCGGCAACTTGAACTTGCTGACCGACCCGCGGAGGGCGTCGGCGAGGCCGGCGAGGTCGCTCACCGACTCGGCGGTCTGCTTCGTCCCGCTCGCGGTCTGCTGGGTGATGCGGGAGATCTCGGACATGGCCTTGGCGAGCGCGTCCGACCCGCGGGCCTGCTGCTTGGCGGCGAGCGAGATCGACTGGATCAGCTCGGCGAGCCGGACCGACACGGCCTCGATCTCGGCGAGCGACTGGCCGGCCTGGTTCGCGACCTTCGACCCGCCGACGACCTCCTGGATGTTCCGCTCCATCGCGGCGACGGCCTCGGTCGTTTCGCTCTGGATCGCCTTGACCAGCGCGGCGATCTTCTTCGTCGCTTCCGTCGACCGCACGGCCAGCCGCTCGACTTCCTCGGCGACGACGCCGAACCCGCGGCCGGCGTCCCCGGCGGCGGCCGCCTGGATGCTCGCGTTCAGGGCCAGGATGCTCGTCCGGTCGGCGATGTCGTCGATCAACTGCACGATCTGGCCGATCTCCTGCGTCGTCTCCCCGAGCCGCTTGATCCGCTTCGCCGTCTCCTGGGCCTGCTCGCGGATGCGGTTCATCCCGTCGATCGTGTTCCGGACCGCGGCGTTCCCCTGCTTCGCGTTCGTCAACGCCTGCTGGGCGACACCCGACGACGTGACGGCGTTCTCGGACACCTGCTGAATCGAGACGGCCATCTCGTCAATGGCGGCGGACGTGTTCACGATCTGCTCGGCCTGGCTCTCCGACCCCTTCGCGAGGTGGTCGGACGACGCATGAATCTGGTTGGCGGCGGTGCTCACCTGGATGCTCGTGTTCTGCACGCTGCCGATGATCTTGCGGAGCTGGTCGATCATGTGGTTGAACGAGTCCGCGATCGCGCCGGTCATGTCGGCCGTCACCTCGGCGTCGCGGGTCAGGTCGCCGTCGGCGACGCCGCCGACTTCTTCGAGCAGCTTCATGATCGACCGCTGGATCTCGTCCTTCTCGTCGCTCGACTGGATCAAAACGAGGGTCTTGTCGAGCGTCCGGTTGAGGGCGGCGGTCATCTGGCCGAGTTCGTCGGCGGACAGGACGGCGGCCCGCGTCTTGTAGTCGCCGGCCTCGATCCGGTCGAACACCGTCGTCAGGTTCCGCACCTGGCCGGTGATGTTCCGGGCGACGGCGACCGCGACGACGGCGACGACCATCAACCCGACGAGGGTCGCCGCGATGGCGTAGTAGTTCACCCACCGGTACCCGCTCGCCCGCCGCTCCAGGAGACCCACCAGAAGGGGGTCGGTGTCCTCGTACACCTTCGCGCCGGCCGCAATCGCCGCGGACCCGAGGGCGTACTGCTCGGCGGCCGTCACGCCGGGGTTTTCCCCGGCCAACAGCAGTCGGACCTTGGCCAGGAAGGCGTCGGTCTTCGTGGTGAAGTCCAGGACCGGGGCGTCCAGCTTGCCCTTCAGGGCGGGGTCGGCCTCGGCGGCCCGACGGACTTCCTTGTCGACCGCCGCCCGCACCCCCTCGATCTGACCGGTCAGCACGTTGAACCGGATCTTGTTCTCGTCCGTCAGGGCCGGGGCCTTCGGGTTCTTGGCCAGCACCCCCGCGGTCGCCCCGCGGAGCTGCCCGAGGTCTTCGACCGCGGGGACGACCCGCGCGATCATGACGTCCTGGAGGTAGTAGGTCTCGGCGACCGGGTCGAGGGCGAGGGTCGAGAACTCCCACACGTCGGTGACCAGGTCGAGTAACCCGGCGATCAGGTCGGTGTGCCGTTGGAAGGCGGTCGGCGCGTCGAGCCCGCCGACCTCGCCGGAGAGCTTCGCCCACTCGTCCTTCGCCCTGGCCCACCGCTTCGTCTCGGGCGTCCGGAACCGGCTCCCGAGTCGGGCGTCGACCTTGTCGACCTCGGCGACGAGCTCGGCGACCTGCCCCGCCACCTTGGCCCGTTCGGCCTCGGCCGCCTTGTCGCCGTTCTGGACCCGGTTCGTCAGCCCCCGGTGCTCGGCGATCTTGACCGGCAGGTGCCGGAGAACCCGGAGGTATTCGAGCCCCTGGAGCTCGCTCTCCGCGATCGCGATGGCCTTGTTGTTCTGCGACACCACCTGGTACAGCAGCCCGATGATCGGGACCAGGAAGGGCAGCCCGATCAGGGCGCACTTCACCCCCACGCTCAACCGCCCGAATCCGAACCGACCACTCGTGGCCATCGCAAGTTCCCCTGGAGAGGAGTGCCGCGCCCGAACCCGGTGCGAGTCGGTCGGGCGGCGGATAGGAAAGAAGAATTCTGCCGACGATCGGTCACGTCGTCTGGCCGAGCTCCACGTCGACGGCCGCGAGGACGCGGCCGAGGTCGAGCCGCTGAATCAACCCGGCCGTGTCGCCCCCGGCGAGCCCCAGGACGAATCGGCCGCGCGTGTCGTCGGCGAGGTCCCCCGGCAGGTCGGCCCCGGCCGCCAGCGAGCGGATGCCGACGACGTCGTCGGCGAGGAGGCCGAGGCCGTCGTCGTCGTCGGCCGGTCGGACCACGATCAAGGCCCGGGCCGCCGCGCCGGTGGCCACCCCGAGCAAGTCCCCGAGGACCACCACCGGGACGAGGTCGCCGCGGACGTTCGCCACCCCCGCGAGCCAGGGGGGCATGCCGGGGACCGGCGTGAGCCCGGCCGGTCGGGACACTTCCGAAACGTCCGCCAGCCCCAGCGCAAACCGATTCTCACCGACCCGGAACACGAGGTGGGGCACGCCCGACTCGTCCTGCCGAGTTCCGGCGGACAGGTCGTCGGTCTCCGCCCCGAGCCCGGCCAGGAGGTCCGCCAGTGCCTGGGTGCTGCCGGGGACGTCGCAGACGAGGTCGGCGGAAGCGGAGGCGGTCGCGCCCGCTACGGCCGCGGTCGCGGTCAGCCGAACGGAACCGGGGGCGAAGCCGACGAGCCGGGCGACCCCGGTCCACTCGGCCCCGGCCGCGAGTACGGGGATCGTCCACTCCGCGGCGACGCCGGATGCCGCCAGGAGTCCGCCGGCCGTTGCGGACCGGTATAGGACTTCCTCGGGGAGTCCGACCGAGACCGACACCGCGTGAGCCGGTGTGCCGCCGTTAGCCACCGTGACGGTCGCATCGAACTCGGCGTCCAGACGGACGACCGGGGGAACGTCGAGGCGGACACGCAACACCGGGACGGCCGATGTTCGGGTCGCGACGCGGAAGCGGTGCGGGGCGGCCGGCCCGCCGGGGAACCGCACCAGCAGGCTGACCGCTTCCCCCGGCGGGACGGTCGAGAACTCCCAGACCACCCCGTCCCGGAAGGCTTTGGGTGGGATCGATGCGGACACGCCGGCGGCACCCGGCGGCGGAACGCAGGCGACCACGAGGTCGGCGGGGGCCGGGTGGGCGTGCCGCACGACGACGCGTTAGACGGCCGCCCCGGCGGCGTCCGGGTCGCAGGCGATGACGACGTTATCCACCCGCCAGTCCGAGGGACGGGCGGCTTCCGGTGCGGTCATGGGAGAGGGTTCCGCAAGGGGTCAGTACAGCCGGGCGACCGCGGCCAGGAGGTCGCCCGCAGTGAACGGCTTGGTCAGGTAGGCGTCCGCCCCCTGCTTCATGCCCCAGAACTTGTCCGCGTCCTGGTTTTTGGTGGTCAGCAGGATGACGCGGATGTCCTTCGTCTCCGGGGTGGTCTTCAGGTGGCGGCAGACCTGGTAGCCGTTCTTCTTCGGCATGACCACGTCCAGGATCACGAGCCGCGGTTGCTCCTTGGTGGCCTTGTCGATGGCCTCGTCGCCGTCCGCCGCGGTCACGAACCGGTACTTGCCCTGGAGGGCGGCGGCCACGATCTTTTGTTCGGTCGGGCTGTCGTCCACGAGAAGAATCAAGTCAGACGCCATCGGGAGAAACTCCGGAGAGAAAGAGATTCGATCGGGCGAGTACGCGAGTCACCGGGGCGACCCTACCACCGGCCGGTCAGCCCGCTCAGGGACGTCTTGAGTTCGCGGAGGAACGTCCCGAACAGGTTCAGCCACAAGATCTTGGCCGCCTCGTTCTCGAACGCGGCTGCGGCGATGGCGAACACCCGTTCGAGCACGAGCGGGGTGCTCCAGAGCACGGGGCCGCACGCGGCCCACCGGCTCCGCAGGTCGTCGGCGAGGAGCCACCGGACCGACCGCCCGCGGGTGCCGGCCTGCCCCGCGGTCGTCGCGGAAACGAGATACTGGTCCGCCTCCCGGCGGGCGGCGGTCACCGCGGCCACCGTCGACGAGGCGGCGTCCACGCGGTCCAACAGGTCCGCGCCACTCCGGACGAGGCCGGTCGCCACCTCGACCGCGGGCCGGGGGTCCGCACCGGCCAGCCGGTCGCGGAGCAGCGCGAGTTGCCGCTCCGACGCCGCCACGAACGCGAGCAGCGCCTCCTGCCAGGCCCGGTCCCGGTCCGACGCGAGCGGGTCGTCGATCGTGAGTTCCGGCGTGGTGTGGCAAACCACCGAACTGTCATTCGGTTCCACCCGCCGCGGGCCGCAGGAAAACAGCCCGGACTCGAACTGGTTCACGGCGATTTCGCCTTCAGGGGGACGAGCCGCTCGACGGCCGCGAGCAACTTCTCCGGCCGGAACGGCTTCGTCAGGTAGTCGGCGGCCCCCACCCAGCGGCCCTGGAGCTTGCTCAGCAGCCCGTCCTTGCCGGTGAGGAACATGACGGGAATCTTCGCAGTTTCGTCGCTCCCCTGGAGCAGCTTGCAGAGCTCGAACCCGTCCATCCCCGGCATGTTGACGTCCAGGATGAACAGCTGCGGGGCCCCCGCGTCCCGGAGCACCTTGGCCGCGTGGTCGGCGTCGTTCGCCTCGATCACCTCGTACCCGGACGCGGCCAGGGTCACGCTGACGAGCCGGCGGACGGTCGGGCTGTCGTCGACCACCATCACCCGCGGCCGCGGGCCGGCTTCCGGCACCGGCGTGTACCGGCCGGACGACTCCAACCGCGCTTCGAGCCGGGCGAGTTGATCCTTCCAGATCGGCTTGCCCCCCTTCGACTGACACGCCGATTGAAGGGCCTTGATTCCCTGCTGGGTGAAACCGAGGTTCAAGTACGCCAGTCCCAGACCGTACGCGGCTTCCGCCGTCGGGGCCGCTTTCCACGCGGCGTGAAGTTGCCGGGCGGCCGCCTCGACCGCGGTCCGGTTGACGGACGGCACGGGCGAATCGAACGCTTCCGGCCGGTCGATCCCGGCGACGATGCCGCACTTCGGGCAGACGTTGCCGCCCGGCGTGCCGCCCGTTTGGGCACACACGGGGCACACCCACCGGGCGGACATCTTCAGCGACACCTGGACGATCGCGTGCTTCGCCGTGGCGTTGTCCGGATTGATCTTGAGCACGCGGTTGAGGAATTCGATCACCAGGTTGGGGTCGTTCTCGGCCTGGGCCCGCCACATCCAGGCGGTTTCGTTGGTCGGCGCGAGGCGTGTCGCGTCGGCGAGGTAGGCCGCCGCCCCCGGCCGGTCGCCGGCCTTGCACGCAGCGACCCCGGCCCGGAGCAGCGCGTCCGGCAGGGCGGTCGACGCCGTCTCGTTCTGCGCGTTCAGCCGCAGCACGGCCCGGAGCGCCTCGACCGACTCCGCCGGCGACGCGGCGACGTTCGCCAGCCACAGCCACGCCGTCTCGTTCTGGGGATCGGCGTCGATCACTTGCCGGAACAGTGTGCGACTCTTGGCCTTGTCCCCGGCCCGGGCGGCCGAGATTGCCTCGCGGACGATGACGACCCGCAGCTTCGGGTCCGAAGCCGTGGAGAGAGAGGGCGACATAGCAATCCTCACCGAGCAGCGGCGTGACCCGCGACCCGTGATTGCCATCCGTTCCAGCCGCGCTCGAAGTTACCGTCAGCGCTTCCGGACCGGCTTGGCCGATTGTGTAGAAACTGAGAAGACATGAAACAGTCTGAGCAGACTAGTTCACGCCACATGGGAAGTCCAGGGATCGAGCCAATATGACAAAAGATTTCCCGGATCACACCGGGCCGACTCGTCGCGGACAACCGACGGGTCACGTCTTACGACGTCGACCCGTCGCACGGTCACGGGCATCCGTCGACCCGACGGACGCGGCGGCCCACGAGTACGGCTGGATTCGGATGGCGGCTCCGGTTCCGGCGGTCGGCGAGGGACTCCGAACACGGCACAGAGGTGCGAGCGGGTTGGCACGCGGTCGCGTTCGCGGGACTCATCCTCGACCGGGTCGTGCCGTTGGCCCGAGGTGACCGAGGTTCGTCACAGGCTCTGCTGCGCGGCGGCGAAGGACTTCCGCGACTCGGGCGGCGTACGGGTCCAGCGCGACCTCGAAGTGGTCGCAATCCAGGGCGTGGACTTCGACCGGCCCGGACAGGCGGGTTGGCCACCCGCGGCCGGGGGTCGGGGCGGGTTGCGGCAACCCGGGCAGACCCAGGACGTTCCCGGACCGGATGAACCCGCCCGTACACTGGAACACCGTCACCCGGTCGGCCCCGGGGTCGGCCGGCGGGCGGTAACGGGTCGCGGCCCGCGCGTTCACCCGGGTCAGCCGGAGCATCGACGCGAGGTAGCGAGTCAGTTCGGTCCGGCCGAGCGGGCACCGGGGGCTTGCGAGCAAGTGATCGACGGTCCGCCGGACCTGCTCCCGTCGCGGCCGGTCGGCCAGGTCGGCCTCGGTCAACGGCCGCTCGGCCTGCCACATCCGGCCGAGCCACGTCCCCATCACCATCAGCATGACGTGTCCGCCGAGCAGCGGCCGCAGGGCGTCGAGTTCGTCCGTGTCCGGCGGGTATGTGTCGAGCAGCACGAGGTCGGACACGGCCTCGCCGCGGGCGCGGAGGCGGCGGGCCATCTCCATCGCCACCAACCCGCCCATCGAGATGCCGCCGAGAACGTAGGGGCCGTGCGGGGCGACGGCGCGGACCGCCTTCAGGTAGTAGGCGGCCATCCGCCCGACGGTCCGGTCGGCGCGGTCCGGGCGGGCCAGCCCGCGGGCCTCCAGGGCGTACACCCCCCACCCCGGCAGGTGCTGGGCGAGGCGGTACGCCCACGTCGTTTCCCCCGGGAGTCCGGGTGCCCAGAACGAGACCGGGCCACCCGCCGCCGCCCGCATCACGCGGACCGGGCCGGCCGCCGGCCGCCGCGCGCGTGACACCCCGTTGACACTCGGCACGGGTGCCGGGGCGGCGAGCGTGCCGTTGAGGAACCGGGCGAGGGCGGCCGGGGTGGGGTGCTCGAACAGGAGCGTCCGCGGGAGCGGGTCGCCGCCGGCCTCCAAGTCGGCGATCAGTTCCTGGCCGGTCACCGAATCCAGCCCGAGTTGGTCGAACGGGGCGTCGGCCCGGAGGGCGACGACCGGCGTCCGCGTGACCCGGGCGACGGCCGCCAGCACCCGGGCCACGCCCGGCCCGTCGGCGGACGGGGTGTCCGTGGCGGCGGACGGGCGCGTGGCTGCCACCAGGGCGAAGTCCCGGCAGACGGCGAGCGGCCGGCCGGAGGGGTCGTACAGTGTCAGGTCGAACCGCAGCACGGCCCCGTCGGCCGGGCCGGCCGCCGGGGTGACGTGGACGACGACGTCCGTCGGGAGGCGGTCGAAGACATCGACGCGGCCGAGCGAGAACGGCAGATACGGCCCGCCGGCCGCCCGCCGGGCGGTCGCCGCGACGGCCTGGAACGCCCCGTCCAACAGCGCCGGGTGCAGGCCATAGCCCGCGTCGGGCGGCCACGCGGCGGGCAGCCGCAGTCGGGCGAACCCCTCCGTCCCGGTGCCGGCGAGTTCGACCACGGAGCGGAACCTCGGGCCGTAGTCCAGTCCGACTTCGCCGAAGGAGCGGTACAACTCGGCCCCGTCCGTTGCCGGCCCGCACCGGGCGGCGACCGCCGCCAGTTCCGGGGGCGGGGGCGGGGCGTCCGCGTCGCCGGTCAACTTCGCCCGTGCGTGGATGCCGGCCGCCCCTGTGACGCGGGCCTCGATGCCCTCGGCCGTTCGCGACAGTTCGACCCGCACCTCGACCGGCCCCGGGCCGGGGGTGACGGGTTGCATCCACACGATGTCGGTGAGTACGGCGGCCGGGCCGCCCGCCCGTTCGGCCGCGGCCCGGATCATCTCGACCACCGCGGCCCCGGGGAGCAGTTCGCGCCCGCCGAGGCGGTGGTCGGTGAAGGAGGCGTCCCCCGGCGCGAACGCCTTCGTGAACCGCACGCCAGCGAACCCGGACTCGTTCCGGTCGAGCAGCGGGTGAATCGCACCGCCGCGGCCGGCGAGGGCGGCCAGCGAGAACGGGGCGGGCAGCCAGTGCCGGTCCGGGGCAAACGGGTAGGTCGGGAGCGGGACCCGCCGGCCGGCGGGGGGGACCGCGGCCCAGTCGACAGTCACCCCCTCGACCCAGAGCGGGGCGAGCCGGTCCCACGCCCCGGCCGCGGCCAGGGACGCCACGGCCGCCCGGCCCTCCGGCGTCTCGGACAGGAACCCGCGGGCCTCCGACCCGCGGGCCGCCACCCCGGCCCACGCCCGAGGCGGCAACAGCTCCCCGGCCGCGAACGCCCGTAGCGCGGCAGTGAGTGACACCGGCGTGTCCGCGACGACGGCCAGCCGGTGCGACATCGGTTCCCGGCCGACCCGGAGGGTGTACGCGACGTCGACCAACTCCGGTCCGTCGGGCTGGTTCAGGAAGTCCGCGAGCCGTCCGGCGGCGGCCTTCAGTCGGGTGTGATCCCGGGCGGAGAGGACGAACAACTCGGGCCGGTCCGCCTCGGGCGTCCTGACCGGGGGGAGGAATTCCTCGACGAGCAGGTGGGCGTTCCCGCCGCCATACCCGAAGTTGTGGACGCCGGCCCGCCGCGGGGTGGCGGCCCGCGGCCACGGGGTCGGGGCGGCGACAATCTCGACCGGCGGCGCGGCGGCGAGTCGGTCCGGGAGGCGGGTGAAGTTCCGCACCCCGGGAATCGTGCCGTGCCGCAGGGCGAGCAGCACCTTGACGAGCGCGGCCACGCCGGACGCGGCCTCGAAGTGCCCGACCTGCCCCTTCACGGTGCCGACGCGGACCGGCCGCCGGCCGGCGAACGCGGCGGCGTAGGCGGCCAACTCGGCGGCGTCGCCCTGCTCGGTCGCGGTCCCCTGCCCTTCCACGTAGTCCACATCGCCGGGGGTGAGCCCGGCCGCGGCCAGACACCTGCGAATGGCGTCGGCCTGGCCGTCCGGGTTCGGGGCCGTCAGCGACACCCCGGCCCCGTCGTGCCCGACCGCGGTGGCCCGCACGATCCCGTGGACGTGGTCCCCGTCCGCGACCGCCTTCGCGAGCGGCTTGAGAACCACGACTGCGACCGCCTCGCCGAGCAACTGGCCGCGGGCGGCGGCGTCGAACGGGCGGGTTTCGGGTTCGGCCGCGAGCAGCCCGAGCCGGGCGTTCGTGACCAGCGTGGCCGGGGAAAGGAGCAGGCTTACCCCGCCGGCCACGGCCGCCTCGCAGTCGCCGGCCCGAATCGCCCGGACCGCCCGGTGGATCGCCGCCGCCGACCCGGCGCATGCGGCGTCCACCGTTTCGCTCGGCCCGGTCCAGTCGAAGAACCGTGACACTCGGGCGACAAGCAGGGCCGGGGCGTTGCCGGTGTTGGCGAACCCGCCGAGGTCGCGGCCGCTGCCCGCGGCCAGGGTCGCGTACTCGTTCCGGGACGCGCCGACGAACACGCCGACCCGCCGCCCGCGGGTCGCTGTGGGCGGCCACCCGGCGTCCTCCAGGGCGGCCCAGGTGGTCTGCAACAGCAGGCGGTGCTGCGGGTCCGTGGCCTCGGCCTCCCGCGGGGTCATCCGGAAGAACCCCGCGTCGAACGCGGCGACGTCCGGGAGGAACCCGGCCCACCGGCAGTCGGTTCGGAACGGCCCGGACTTCGGGTCGCCGTCGAACTCCCGCAAGTCCCACCGGTCGGCCGGCACTTCGGAGATGGCACTATTCCCGGAGACCAGCAACCGCCAGTACTCGAAGACGTCCGTCGCACCGGGGAACACGCCGGCAATCCCGACGACGGCGATCGGTTCGTCCGCCGCGGGGCTCGGCGAGGGCGGCACTTCGGGAACGGGCCTCGGTCGCGTCGGCCGGGGGAGTGGCGGCCGGGCGGCGGCGGGTGCCGGGAACCGGGCCGCGAACTCGGCCGGGTGCTTCGCCCAGAGGGCGTCGGCCACCGCCGCGAGCGTCGGGTTCGTGAGGAACAGCGTCGGGTCCGGGGGGGCGAACGGGAACCGTTCTTCGATCCGCCGGCCGAACTCGGCGAGGGTGATCGAGTCGAACCCGTACCGGGCCAGCGGGTCGTCCGGTTGCACGTCGCCGGCGTCCACCTTCAGCAACCCGACGACCAGATCCCTGAGCGCGCCGTACAGGGCGGCCGGGTCGCCGGCCGCGGGCGGCGTTCCGTTCGCGTGACCCGCGGCGGGCGGCGGGGGAGCGGGAGGGGGAGGGGGCAGTGACACCGGGGTGTCACGGTCGTGCAGCCGCGGCGGGCCGACCCACCCGGCGATGCGGTCCTGGTCGCCCGGGATCGGGACGAGTTGCACCGCGTCCGCCGCCGCCGCCGCGTCGAACGCGGCCAACCCGCGGAACGTGGCGAGCGGGACCATCCCGGTCATCCGGGTCATCGCGTCGAGGTTGGCTTGCGGCACGGGGGTGCCGCCCTCGGCCCAGTACGGCCAGTTGAGCACGAGCGTCCGGCCGACCCGCTGGCCGCGCGTTCGCAGCGTTTCCCGGTGGTGGGCGAAGCTGTCCAGGAACCGGTTCGCGGCCCCGTAGTCGGCCTGCCCGGGGTTCCCGATCAGCCCGGACAGCGACGAGAACAGGACGAACCAGTCGAGCCGGTCGCCGGCCGTCGCGGCGTCGAGGGAGACCGTCCCGCCGACCTTCGGGGCGAGCACCCGCTCGACCCGCGGCCACGTCTTGCGGGCGAACGCGTCGTCGTCGGTCACGCCGGCGACGTGCAGAATCCCGTCGATCCGGCCCCACCGGTCCCGGATTTCGGCCGCCGTGCGGCGGACCGCGTCGGCGTCGGCGACGTCACTTTGCAGGTACACCGCGTCCGCCCCGGCGGCCCGCAGTTCCGCGACCGCGGCCCGGCGGACGGCGTCCTCGGGCGACCGGCCGGTCAGCACCAGCACCGGGTTCCCTTGCGCGGCGAAGTGCCGGGCGAAGATCAGCCCGACGCCGCCGGCCCCGCCGGTGATCCAGTACACGCCGCCGGGCTTCACCCGGATCGGGTCGGCCGCCGGGGCCAGGACGCCGGCCGGGGCGACGCCCATCACCCGGCGGACGCCGTCCGCGCCGTACCGGACTTCGACGGCCGAATCCCACGCGGCCAGTTCGTCGGCCGCCGCCCGTATCAATTCCGCGATCGGCACGACCGGCCGGTCCACGGACACGACCTTCCACCCGACGGCCGGGTTCTCGCGGACCGCCGACTGCGCGAACCCGACGAACGCATCGGCGACGGCCGTGGCGACCCCGGCGGGCCGGGCGAACACGAAGCACAGCCGGTGGTCGGTCTTCCCGGGCCGCCCGCCGAACAGCGCCTGGGTCAGGTGGAACGCCGGTTCGAGCACCTCCCGCACGGCGGCCTCCGCCGCGTCCGGGTCCGCCGGGGTGGCGTCGAACACGACCCGGGCCGGCCACCAGCCGGCTTCGCCGAAGGCGTGCAAGAGCGCCCGCCAGTCGGCCGCAGACCCGTCGATGCGGTACGGCGCGGCCGACACCTGCCGCTCGCCGCCGGGCGGGCCGAGCCGCACGACCCGCACCCGCCCGCCCAGCGCCGCCGGGTCGAGGTCTCGGCGCGTAACCGCGATCAGCGGCACCTCGTCCGCGGGAGACGGCGGCAGCGGTCGGGCGGTCCACACCGGCTTGTAGAACCCGAAGTCCGCCGGCGGCGCGGGCTTCGCCGCTTCGACCGGGCGGACCGCGGCGAACTCGGCCGGGGTGAGCTCCCCGCGGTCGCACAAGTCCCGGAGCGTCGGGGCGTCGAACTTCGACAGCAGGTGCCGCTTCAGCCGCTCCGCGGCGGGGCCGGGCGGCGGGAGGAACGCCTTGCGCTTGCACGCGTTCAGGTACTCCGCGGCCCCGGCCCACGGGTGCGGCCCGCGGAGCCGGAACTGCGCGGGGAACCCCGGCAACTGCAGCTGCTCCCAGTACGCCCGCCAGTCCCGGTGCGGGTCCGGAAACGCCCCGATCGCCTCGGCGAGCTGGATGTTGTACAGCGGCGAGTGGACCGCGAACCGGCGGCCGAACGGGCTCGGGATCAGCCGCTCCCGCTGCTCCAGGTCGGCCGCGAGCCGGCGGCGCATCTCGTCCGGCGGGGGCAACTCGGCCCGGCCGGCGAGCACCCGGGCGAACCACCGGGCTTGCAGTTCCATCGTCGGGAAGCTGCCCAGCCCGGTGCCGAACCAGCCGACCACGCCGAGGCCCGGCAGGTCCGGGTGGAACACCCGCTCGTACAGGCCGATCCCCTCGTCCGTGAGCCGCAGCGCCGGGTGGAGCGACGGCAGCCCGGCCAGGTCGTACCCGGTGGCGAACACCACCACGTCGGCCCGGGTGCGGGAGCCGTCGGCGAACACCACGTCCGGCCCGTCGAACCGCACGAACCCTGGGGAAACGCCGACTTTGCCGGCCGCCACCAGCCCGACGACGCGGTCGTTGACCTGCAGCGCCCCGGCCCCGGGGTCGGTGTCCGGCAGCAGCCCGGACCGGTCGTAGGCGGCCATGTACTCCGGCAGGATGGCCCGCCACCGGCGGAGCGTCTCGTCCCGCCCGGCCCCGCGGTCGGTGACGACGCCGACCGGTGTCACCTGGGTGTCACCGGGCACGAACCCCCACACCCGGGGGATGATCCACCTCTTCGACCGCACCGCCCAGGTGACGGACTTCGCCACGTCCGCGGCGTCCGACGCGAGGTCCGCCCCGCTCACCCCGGTGCCCACGACCACCACGACCTTACCGGCGAACAGCGACGGCTCGTGGTACTCGACCGAGTGCAGCACCCGCCCGGGGAAGCCGTCCTCGCCCACGCCCGTCGGCCGCACCGGCTTCCACAGCAGGCCGGTACACACGGCCACCGCGTCGAACCGTTCGCGGTGACGTCCCGCTGTCACGTCCCACCCGTCGGCGGCCGGGGCGACGGCCGACACACGGGCGTTCGCCCGGACGAGCGGGGCGACGCCGAACCGGTCGGCGTAAGCCCGCAAGTAGGCGTTGATCTCGTCCGTGTCCGGGAAGTCGGCGGCCGCGTCCGGGAACGGGAAGTCCGAGAAGTGCGACGTGTACTTCGACGTTTGCAGCCGGGTGCTGAGGTACGTGCCGCCGGGGCGATCGGTGCGGTACGTCCAGACGCCGCCGACGCGGTCGGTCGCCTCGAACACGACCGGGCGGTGCCCCTCGTCGAGCAGGCACTTGGCCGTGGTCAACCCGGCCGGCCCGCCGCCGACGACCGCCACCCGCTTCCCCGCCCCGCGCGTCGTGTCCAAGTCCGCCCCCACGGTTTAACCCTCGAACCCGTCCAGCAGCGTCAGCAGCGATCCCGTCCCGTTCCGCGCGGGCGGTTTGTCCCCGTTCGCCGTCGGCTCGCCGTTCGCGGCCGCCATCGCGTCCGGGGCCCAGAACCGCTTCCGCAGGAACGGGTACGTCGGCACCGACACGACCCGCCCCCCGTCGGCCGGCCAGTCCGCGGTTCCCCCGGCCGCCCACTTCGCCGCGAGCAGTGACAGCGGGTCGTCGCCGGCCCCGGCGGCCCCGTGGAAAACCCCGGGCATCGGCCGGCCGGCCAGGAACGCCCGCAGTTTGCCGACGAGTTCCTGGCGTCCGCCGGCCACGACCGCGAGCCGGGCGGCCATCGGCTCCCGCCCGACCCGCAGCGTGTGGGCCACGTCGGCCATCGGGTCCGTCCCGCCGGCCACGAACGCCGCGAGCCGGTCCGCCGCCTCCCGCAGCCGGTCGTCGTTCCGGGCCGAGAGCACGAACACGGCCGGCCCGGCCGGGGGGACGGGTCGCGGGGCCGGCGGGGCTTCTTCGAGGATCAGGTGGGCGTTCGCCCCGCCGGCCCCGAACGAACTGACGGCCGCCCGGCGCGGCCCCCCGCCCGCCGGGGTCGGCCACGGCTCGACCCGCGTCGGCAACCGGAACGGCGTGTCGGCGAACCGGATGTCCGGACTCGGCGGGTCGGCGTTCAGAGTCGGGGCGATCTCCCGGTTCACCAACTGGAGGACGGCCTTGGTCAGCCCGGCGACCCCGGCCGCGGACTCCAGGTGCCCGACGTTCGGCTTCACCGACCCGAGCGGGACCGACTGCCGGGCGACGGTCGAACCGAACGCACGGGTGAGCGCCCGAACCTCGATCGGGTCGCCGAGCGGGGTGCCGGTGCCGTGCCCTTCGACGTAGCCGATGCTGGCCGGTTCCACCCCGGCGCGGGCGAACGCGGCGGCGATCACCCCGGCCTGGGCGTTCGGGTTCGGCACCGTGTACCCGGACGTCTTCCCGCCGGCGTTCACGGCCGACCCCTTGATGACGGCCAGCACCCGGTCCCCGGCGGCCAGGGCGTCGGCCAGCGGCCGCAGCACCGCGACGCCGACGCCCTCCCCGTCCACGAACCCGTCGGCCCCGGCCCCGTATGCTTTCACGGTCGGTCCGCGGGACAGCATCCGCAGGTGGGAAAGGGCGATCAACTGCCGGGGGTGCAGAATCAGGTTCACCCCGCCGGCCAGCGCGACCTTGCACTCGCCCCGCCGCAGGGCCTCGCAGGCGAGGTGGATCGCCGCGAGCGACGACGAGCACGCGGTATCGACGGCGAGGCTCGGGCCGTGGAAGTCGAACAGGTACGACACCCGGTTGGCGATCGACCAGTACGCCGAGTGCGCCGTCCCCGGGCCGCCGCGGACCCACTGCTCGATGCCGTACCACTGGTACGGGCCGTACATCACCCCGGCGAACACCCCGACGGGGTTGCCGTCCGGCGTGCCGACGGCCGCCGCGAGCCGGGCCGGCGGGTACCCCGCGTCTTCGAGGGCCTTCCACGACTCTTCCACGAAGACCCGTTCGTGCGGGTCCATCGCCTCGGCCTCGGCCGGGCTGATGCCGAAGAACAGCGGGTCGAACCGGTCCGCGTGGTCGATGAACCCGCCCCATTTCGTGTACGCCTTCCCGGGCGTCGGGTTGGGAGCGTGGTGCGGTGCGTGGTCCCACCGGTCGGCCGGCACCTCGCGGATGCCGGACGTCCCGGCCCGAAGGTTCGCCCAGAACTCGCGCAGGTCCGCCGCCCCAGGGTAGCGGCCGCTCAGCCCGACGATGGCGATGTCGCCTGTGCCAGTCTGCGGATCGAGTTCATTTCTTGTGGCACCGGCCTCTGGCCGGTGCGTGCCCTCACCGGCCAGAGGCCGGTGCCACAAGTCGGGAACCGGCTTTGCCGCGAGATGGGTCGCGAGCTTCTCGATGGTCAGGTGCTCGAACAGCAACTCCTTGGGCAGCGGGCCGTACTCCGTCTCCAGCCGCTGCAAAATCTCGACGGCGAGGAACGAATCGATGCCGAAGCGGTCGTAGGTGGCCCGCGGGTCGAGCCGGTCCGGGGTGGTCTCCAGCACCGCGGCGAAGACCGATTGCAGGTGCGTCACGACTTCGACCGCGTCTCGTCCGATCCCCCCTTCCCTCGTAGGGAAGGGGGTTAGGGGGTTAGGTGGAACCTCGCTACCCGGGAGGGCCTCACCTAACCCCCCGGCCCCCTTCCCTAAGAGGGAAGGGGGAGAAAGCGGGGCGGCCGACTCGGGCCGCGCGACCGCCCGGAGGTACACGTCCCGCAGCGACACGAGCGGCCGGCCGGCCGGGTCCAAGATCGTCACATCGAACTTTGCCGAACCCTCCGACCCGGCCGTCTGGCGGACGTAGGAGTAGCTGACCGGCGTGAGCGGGGCGAACACCGTCAGTTCTTCGACCGAGAACGGCAGCATCGGCCGCCGCTTCCGGCCGTAGCTCATGGCCACGAGCCCGACGGTCGCCTGGATCGCACCGTCGAGGACGGTCGGGTGCAGCAGGTGCTTCCCGACGTCGTCGCCGGGCGGCGGGGCGAGTTCGGCCAGCGCCTCGCCGGTGCCGGTCCAGACCTGCCGCAGCCCCTGGAACGTCGGTCCGAAGTCCATGCCCTCGGCCCGCACCCGGGCGTAGATCTCGTCCCGCCCGCGGTGGTCCGGGCACCGCCCGCGCACGGCATCCACGTCCACCGACGGCGGTGACACCGGGCTGTCATCGAACACAACGGCCCCGCGGGAGTGGACCACCGGCGGGCCGCCCGGCCCCTCGCTGGCGAACTCGTAGGTGACGGCCGGGCCGCCCCCGGGCAGAAACCTCCCGACCGCCGTGCGGCCCGCGTCGCCGACCACGAACGGGTGCAGGAACAGCACCCCGCGGAACCCGACCGCCCGGGATTCCGGCCGCCAACGCCGGGCCGCGGCGAGCAACAGTTCCAGGTACACCGCCCCCGGAACCACCAACTGTCCGCGGATGCGGTGGTCGGCGACGAGGGGGTCAGCCGCCCGGAACAGCCGGCGGAACCGCGGCCCGGCCGGGTCGGCGTCGAACGCATCCAGACTGTCGGATGGTTGCTTCGGCGCGGCGTCGGCCCAGTGGCGGGTCGGGGCGAACGGGTATGTCGGCAGGTGGACCCGCGGCGGAGCGGCCGGGCGGGTCCAGTCCACGTCTGCCCCGGCCACCCACCGGCGGGCCAGTTCGTCCGCCGGCAGTGCATCGCGCCGCAGTCGCTCGCCGTCGATTCCGGTGGGAACCTCGCCGAACCGCCACGGGCCGGTGGTCTCCCCAGCGGCGAACCGTTCGAGTTCCTCGGCCGCGTCGGCGTGGTCCCGGGCTCCGAGGGCGAACCGGAACGCCATGGCTTCGCGGCCGGTTTGCAGCGTGTAGGCCACGGACGCGAAGGGGACCGTCGCCCCGGCCCCGCGGAGGAACCCGGCCAGCTTCCCCGCGTACGCCCGCAGCCGATCGGGGTTCCGGGCGGACAGCACGATCCACTCCGACGCGCTCGCGGGAACCGGGCCGTGCGGGACGGGCGGTTCCTCGACGAGAACGTGGGCGTTCGCCCCGCCGAAGCCGAACGACGAGACGCCCGCCCGCCGGGGGGCCGGCCGCCCGGCCGCGTCCCGGCCCGGCTCCCAGGGCGTGTTCCGGTCGATCACCGTGAACGGCGACCCGGCGAGCCGCAGGTACGGGTTCGGCGATTGCTGGTGGAGCGTGGCCGGCAGCCGGCCGTGCTTCAGGGCGAGCAGCACCTTCATCAGCCCGGCCATGCCGGACGCCGGCTCCAGGTGGCCGACGTTCGTCTTCACCGCCCCCAGCCCGCAGAACCCGGTGCGGGCGAGCGGCCGGCCGGCCGCGGCCCGGCGGAACGCCTCGACCAACCCGTCGACCTCGACCGGGTCGCCGAGTTCCGTCCCGGTCCCGTGGGCCTCGACGTAGGTGATCGTCTCCGGGTCGACCCCGGCCCGGCCGATCACCCCGGCGATCAGCTCGGCCTGGGCGGTCGGGTTCGGGGCGGTCATCGAGTTCGCCCGGCCGCCGTGGTTCTCGCCGGTGCCGATCAGCACGCCGCGGATCGGATCGCCGTCGGCCAGCGCCCGGGCCAGCGGCTTGAGCACGACCACGCCGACGCCCTCGCCCTTGACGTACCCGTTGGCCCGGGCGTCGAACGTCCTGCACCGGCCGTCCGGGGACAACACCCCGAGCCGGCTGGTGGAGACGAACGTCTGCGGCGACAGCATCAGCGACACCGCCCCGGCGATCGCCAGTTCGCACTCCCCGGACAGGACCGATCGGGCCGCCCGGTGGACCACCACGAGGGCCGACGAGCACGCGGTGTCCACGGCCTCGCTCGGGCCGCGGAAATCCAGCAGGAACGACACCCGGTTGGCGAGCAGGGCCGGGGCCGTGCCGAGCGCGAGGTGCGCGAGGTTCGTGCCCTCGGCCGTGACCGCGTGGCCGTACTCGGAGATTTGCTGGCCGGCGAACACGCCCACCCGCCGGCCGGCGAGGGCCGACGGCCGCAACCCCGCGTCTTCCAGGGCGGCCCACGACGTTTGCAGGAACAGCCGGTGCTGCGGGTCGGTGAACCGGGCTTCCCGGGCGGACACGCCGAAGAACTCGGCGTCGAACGCGGCCGGGTCGGGGACGAACCCGCCCCACTTCGAGACGGACTGTGTCGCCCCGTCGCCGGCGTACGCCCGCCAGTCCCAGCGGTCGGCCGGGACTTCGGAGATCAGGTCGCGGCCGGCGTCGAGGTGACGCCAGAACGCATCGAGGTCTTCCGATTGCGGGAACACGCCGGCCGCCCCGACGATCGCCACGGCGGTTTCCGCGGCGTGGGAAATCGGGACCGCCGCGGGGTTCCCCGGGGCGGCGGCCGCAAGGTAGCCGGCAAGGGAGGCCACGCTGCTGTGGGCGAAGAACACCGCCGGGGTCACGTCCGCCGCGAACCGGGCCGACAGCCGCGCGGCGAACTCTTTCAGCGAGATCGAGTCGAACCCGAAATCGCTGAAGCTCGTCTGCCGGCGGACGCGGGCCGGGTCGAGCTTGAGCAATTCCGCGATCATCCCGGTGAGAACCGCCTCGATCTCCGGGGCGTTTCTAGTAGGTCGGGTCGAGTCTTCGAGGCCCGACACTCTCGCAACGTCGGGCCTCGAAGACACGACCCGACCTACCAGAGCAGGCTTCTCCGCGAAGACGTCCGCGGTTCCGACGACGACCGTGACCCGCGGCTTGCCGAGGGCGACGGCGTCGGCGAACGCGGCCAGCCCCGCGCCGGCGGGGAGGAAGCCCAGCCCGGACACCCGCTCGTACAGGGCGGCCGCGTCCGCCGACAGGTGCCTGGTGCCGTCGGCCCACATCGGCCAGCCGATCGCCACCGTCGCCCCAGGACCGCCGGCCGCGGTCCGGACGGCGGCGAACTCGTCGAGGAACCGGTTCGCCGCGGCGTAGTCGCACTGGCCGAAGTCGCCGTGGACCGAGGACAGCGACGAGAACAGCACGAACCAGTCGAGCGGCTGGCCCCGGGTCGCACGGTCCAGGGCGAGCGCCCCGTCGAGCTTCGTCCGCAGGGATTCGCGGAAGCGGTCCCAGGTCTTCGCGGTGACCGGCTCCCCGCCGGGTCGTCCCGCCGCGTGGACCACGCCCCGGAGCGGACCGAACCGCCGCGTCACGTCGGCAACCGCTCGGTCGAGCGCCGCCCCGTCGGTGACATCGGCCTGCCAGTACTCGACGGCCCCAGGGCCTCCGAGCGCCTCGGGCGGGCCGGCGGCGGCGTCCCACGCGGACCGGCCGACGAGGGCGACGTTCGCGCCCAGCCCCGCGAGGTGCCGGGCGAACAGCCGGCCGAGCCCGCCGGCCCCGCCCGTGATGAGGACCGCGTCCCCGGGCCGCACCGGCGGCGGAGGGGCGGCCGGGCGAGCGAGCGGGCGCATCACGCGGCGGAACCGGCCGGCGGCGTCGTACCGCACCTCCGCGGGGTCGGCCGCGAGTTCGACTTCAATCAGCCCGGCGAGGTCGGAGGCCGCCGGCCGGGTCGACAGTTCGACGGTGTGAACCCGGACGTGCGGGGCGACCGGTTCGAGCGACTTGCGGAAGGCCCCGGCCGTCGCGGCGACCGGGTCTGGCCGGTGGAACGCCAGCACCCGCGCCGGGCCGCCGCGGGACAGCCCCTGGCACGCCGTCAGCAGCGGTTCCAGGGCGGACCGCGCGTCGACGTCCGGGTCGCCGGTCGGCGGTTCCAGGCCGCCGAGCAGCACGACCGCCCGCACCGGGCGGCCGGCCGCGGCCAGCGCGGCCAGTGTCGGCCGGGTGTCACTCGAGCCGGTGTGAACCTCCGCACCCCCGAGCGCCGCGGCCACTGCATGGGCGAACGCGGCGTCCGGGCCGACGACGAGAAGCGGGCCGGACCCGGGACCGGTGGCCGGGGCCGCGTTCGGTTCCCACGCGGGCTCGAAGAACCGGACCGCCGCGGCCGGCGGGTTCGCCGGTTCGGGCACGAGCCAGTACCGTTCCTCGGCGAACGGGTACGTCGGCAGCGCGATCCGCCGGCCGCCCGGGGCGAGGTCGAGCCCGGCCAGCGACGCCCCGCGACGGTACAGGTCTGCCAAAGCTTCGAGCCGTTGCCGGAAGGCCGGCAGCTCCGCGGCGGCGGCGACCGCCGACCGCAACCCGGCGGCGGCCCCGGGTTCGGACTCGACCGCCCCAACCGGGCCGCCTTCCAGTGCCCGCCGCAGTTCCGCCAGGTCCGCTGCCACGACCGCCCAGCGCACGGGGAAGTGCGACCGGCCGGCGAGCAGGGTGTGGGCCACGTCGGCGACGGGCGGGGAGCGGTCGCGGAGCCACGCCCGCAGGTCGGCGACCTTCCGGGCGAGCGCGTCCGGCGTTTTCGCGGACAGCGGGAACAGGTACGCCGGGGCCGCCCCTCCCGCGCGGGGCGGGGCGGGCGGGGCTTCGCCGAGGAGGACGTGCGCGTTCGTCCCGCTGAACCCGAACGAACTGACCGACGCCAGCCGCGGGCCGCCGCCCGGTGGGGCCGGCCACTCGCGGAGGGCCGTGTTCACCGCGAACGGCGTCTCGGAGAGCCGGAGTGCCGGGTTCGGGCGGGTGAAGTTGACGGCCGGGAACAGCACCTTTTCCCGCAGCCCGAGCAGGACTTTCAGGAACCCGGCGACGCCCGCCGCGTGGGCCGTGTGGCCGACGTTCGCCTTCACCGACCCGACCGGGCAGAACCTGACCCGGTCGGTTTTGGTCCGGAACGCCCGGGTCAGCCCTTCGATCTCGATCGGGTCGCCGAGCCGGGTTCCGGTGCCGTGGGCTTCGACGTACCCGATCCGGTCCGGGTCCGCCCCGGCGGCCGCGTGGACCTCGCGGACCAGGGCCGCCTGCGACTGCGGGCTGGGGGCCGTGATGCCGTTCGTCTTCCCATCCTGGTTGATCGCCGACGCGAGGACGACGCCCGCGATCCGGTCGCCGTCGGCCACCGCCTTCGCCAGCGGCTTGAGGAACACGACCCCGACCCCCTCGCCCGGGGTGAACCCGTCGGCGGCCGCGTCGAACGGCTTGCACCCCCCGGTCGGGGACAGCATCCCGGCCCGGGTGGCGGCGGTGTGGAACGAGCGGGTCGTCGTGACGAACACCCCGCCGACGAGGGCCGTATCGCACTCCCCGGCCGCCAGGCTCCGGCATGCCAGGTGGAGCGCGACCAGCGACGACGAGCAGGCCGTGTCGACCGGCAGGGCCGGCCCCTTCAGGTTCAGGGTGTACGCGATCCGGGACGCCAGGATGGCGGCCGAGTTGCCCATGAACCCGGCCGCCTTCAGGTCGACCCCGCACTCCATCATCTTGTGCGTGTAGTCGCCGCCGTGCGCCCCGACGAACACCCCGCACCGCGTCCCGGCCACCGCCTCGGCCGGGTACCCGGCGTCTTCCAGCGCCTTCCAGCACTCCATCAGGAACAGCCGGTGCTGCGGGTCGCTCTGCTCGGCGTCGGCCCCGGACATGGCGAAGAACAGCGGGTCGAACCGGTCGATGCCGTCGAGGAACCCGCCCCACTTCACGCAGTCGGCGTGCGGCTTGAGGTCGTCCGGCAGGTCCGCCGGGTCTGCCGACCACCGGTCCGCGGGGACGGCCGTGACCGCCGACTTCCCCGCCGCGAGCAGGGCGAAGAACTCGTCCGGCGTCCGCGCCCCGGGGAACCGGCAGGCCATGCCGATGACGGCGACGGGAACGGGGCCGGCCGCAGGGTCTGTGTTGTCGGTCGGGTCGAGTCTTCGAGGCCCGGCATCTTCGCTGGTGGGAGTGTCGGGCCTCGAAGACTCGACCCGACCTACCGGAGCGTCGGGCCTGACCCCGTGGTCCGCTTCCAGGTGCCCGGCCAGGTCCGCGACCGTGGGAAAGTCGAACAGCACCGACGGCCGCAGGTCCAACCCGAACCGGGCGTTCAACCGCGTCACCACGTCCACGCCGAGCACGGAATCGACGCCGAAGTCCAGGAACCGGGCCTGCGGGTCGATCGCGGCCGGGGTCGTCGTCAGGGCGGCGGCCACTTCCGCCGCGACCGCGTCCTCCACGCCGCCGTGACAGCCCGTTGTCACCGCGACGGCGGGCGGCGGGGCGGCCGCGGGAACCGCCCGCGATTCGGGCACCGGGCGGGCGTCCCGGTGGGCAACGATCACCGCTTGCGCGAACCGGGCCGGGTCCGTCTCCCCCGGAAGGCCTGTCGCTTCCGCCGTCGGAAAGCCCGCCGCCGCGAGGGCCGCCGTCCACCGCGGCACGTCGAGCAGTGGCGCGTTCGGCAGCCGGGCGGGGCCGTCGCGGAAGGCCCACCACCCGTCCGTCAGCCCGAACGTCAGGGTGGCGAACGTCTGGACGGCCGTGACCTCGTTCAGCACGACCGCCCCGCCGGGCTTCACCAGCCGCCACAACCGGGCGAGCGATCGCCCGATGTCGTCGGTCGCGTGGACCACGTTCGACGCCAGCGCCACGTCGAACCCGCCGGGCGGCAGGCCCTGCCCGTCGGGGTCGCGGTTCAGATCGAACGCCTGGAACCGGACGAAGGGGAAGTCCCGTCCGAACTGCTGCTTCCCGTGCTGGAGGAACCCGACCGAGACGTCGGTGAACAGGTACTCGACCGGCCGACCGAGCGCGGCCAGGGCGGGCAGCACCCGGGCCGTCGCGCTGCCGGTCCCGGCCCCGACCTCCAACACCCGCACCGGCCCGGCCCCGGAAGCCGCCTCGACCGCGGCACGGACGACGTCGGCACACCGGCGGTTGAAGAAGTCCGCGAGGGCGTTCTGACGGTACACCCCTTCCACGAGCCGCATCGACCCGCCGGGGAACAGCACCTCCGTGGCCGCCGCCCGGCCGGTGAGCGTCCGCGGGTACGACCCGACACAAGCCTCGAGGAACTCCACCAGCGGCGCGAAGTCCGGGAACCGCGCGAGCAGCCCGGCCCGGTCGCCGGCCGGGGGCATCGGCGGGCCGACACGGACGATCTCTCCGTCGCGGGTGAGCGTGCCGTGGGCTTCCAGTTCCCCCAGTAGGGCATGGAACAGCCCGCGGTACTTGTCGATCACCCCGAGCCGCCGCCGCAGGCCCGCGACGGTGAACGCCCGCCGGTCGGCGAACAGCCCCATCTCGGCGAACGCGGCCGCGAGCCGGTCGCGGCCGTGGACTTCGAGCGCCGCGAACCCGGTCGCACGGTCGGCGAGGTTCCGGTCCCCTTCCCCCTGGTGGGGGTGGGTGAGGGAGGGGGGACGGGGCCCCATTGACGGGACGATCCCTTTTCGGAGGCGGTCGGGATCGTCAACCGGGTCCGTTCGCGGGGCCAGCACGTTCGGGGAGCAGTCCACCCGCTTGAAGAGGGTTCGCGGCTTCGGCGACCGCCGGGGGACGGCCGCCCCCGGCGGGGGGTCTTCGACCAGCAGGTGTGCGTTCGTCCCGCTGAACCCGAACGAACTGACCGCCGCCCGCCGGGGTTTCCCGGGGGTCGGCTCCCACGGTTCACCGGCCGTTTGCAGGCGCACCGCGGCGTTGGCGAAGTCGACGTGCGGGCTGGGCGGGTCGGCGTGGAGGGTCGGCGGCAGCCGGCGGTGGTGCAGGGCCAGCAGCACCTTCACCAGCCCGAGCACCCCGGCCGCGGCGAGGGCGTGGCCGAAGTTCGGCTTCGCCGACCCGAGCCGGCAGAACCCGCGGGCGGGGGTGAACTGCCGGAACGCGGCCGACAGCGCCTCGACCTCGATCGGGTCGCCGAGTTCGGTCCCGGTCCCGTGGGCCTCGACGTAGGAGATCGTGGCCGGGTCGACGCCGGCCCGCCGCCACACGTCGGCCAACAGGTCCGTCTGGGCCGGGGCGCTCGGGGCGGTGATGCCGTTCGTACGCCCGTCCTGGTTGAACCCGCTCGCCCGGATCACTCCGTAGATCGTGTCCCCATCAGCGACCGCCGTTGCCAGCGGCTTCAGGACGACGGCCCCGGCCCCCTCGCCGCACACGAACCCGTCGGCCCCGGCCCCGAACGCCCGGCACCGGCCGGTCGGCGAGATCATCCCCGCCTTCGTGAGCGCCGCGAACAAGTTCGGGGTGCTCACCACCGTGACCCCGCCGGCCACGGCCAGGTCGCACGCCCCGGACCGGAGGCTTTCGCAGGCCAGGTGGACGGCCACCAGGGACGACGAACACGCAGTATCGACCGCGACGGCCGGCCCCTTCAGGTTCAGGAAGTACGCCAGCCGGGCGGCCAGGATCGACGGGACGTTCCCGATGAGCGCAGTCGGCTCCGGGCCGACCCCGGCCCGGCTGAGCCGCTGGGCGTAGTCCCCGGCCCCGGACCCGACGAACACCCCGCACCGCGCCCCGGCCAGTTCGGCGGCCGCGTACCCGGCGTGTTCGAGCGCGTGGAAGGCTTGCTCCAAAAACACCCGCTGCTGCGGGTCGGTCATCGCGGCTTCGGTGACCGACAGGCGGAAGAAGGCGGGGTCGAAGCGGTCGGCGTCCGGCAGGAACCCGCCGCGGACGGCGACCGGCGGGGCGTCCGGCCAGCGGTCGTTCGGGGCGGCCCGGAAGCACTCGCGGCCGGCGTCGAGGGCGGCCCACACGGCGTCCAGGTCTGCCGCGTCCGCGTAAGAGGCCGCCATGCCGACAACCGCGATGCCGTCCGGCGGCGGCGGCGCGGCGGGCAACCGGCGGAGCAGGTCGAGCGCTTGCTCGGCCGTCACCCGCTTCTCGGCGACCATCCGGAAGACGGCCTCTTTCAACGTCATGGTGTCGCGCCGTGGTGCGGCTCGTCCGGTGGGACCGGACGGCCAATGCTGAACCGGCCTACCTCGGCCCCTCGTACACGATCGGGACGCCGTCCGCCGGTCCCATCAGAAACCCCCGCCGCCCCAGCCGCGGCACCGCGTCCGACGCCAGCCGGTAGCGGCACCGGCGCAGGACCGTGGCAAGCACGACCTTGGTCTCGTACTCCGCGAAGCTCGCCCCGGGGCACTTGCGGTCGCCGCCGCCGAACGGAAAGAACTCGAACGGTCCGAACGACCGGTCCAGGAACCGCCCCGGCCGGAACTCGTCCGGGTCCGGGTACAGGTCCTCGCGGGTGTGGACCGCGGCCGTACACGCGACGACGTTCACGCCGACCGGGATCGTGAACCCGTGCAGGTCCATTGGCCGGGCGATCATCCGGATCACCTCCGGGACCGCCGGGAACAGCCGGAAGGTTTCGTTCAGTACCGCGTCGAGGTACGGCAGGCGGGCGACGGCGTCCGGGTCCGGGGCGTCCCCCAGCGGGTCGAGTTCCGCGAGGAGCCGGTCCCGCACGGCCGGGTGTCGGCCGAGCCAGTACAGGGCCCACGTCAGCGACATCGCCGAGGTTTCGTGCCCGGCCAGCAGGTACGTGACGAGGTTGTCCCGCAGGGCGGCCCGGGTCATCACCGACCCGTCCGGGTAGGTCGCCGTGGCGAACGCCGTCAGGACGTCGGCCCGGCCGGCGGGGTCGGCCCGGCGGGAGTCGATCAACCCGAACACCAGGGCGTCGAGATCCGCTTTCGCCTTCCGGAACCGGGCCCACGGGCCGACCGGCGGGGCCGGCAGCCCGAACAGGGCCGTCGTCAGCCACAGCGGGTGGCTGAACCCGTGGACGAAATTCCGGACCGCGGCGGCCAGCCGCTCCCGCTCGGCATCGTCCTCGGCCCCGAACAGCGCCCTCAGGATCACCTCGAGCGCGATCCCCATCGCCGCCTCGTGCGCGACCAGGGGCTTCCCCGGCGTCCAGCCGTCGATGGCCCGGTCGGCAGCCGCCCGCATCAGCGGGCCGAGCGCCCGCATCCGGTTCCCCTGGAGCGGCGGGGCGAGCAGCCGCCGCTCCCGGCGGTGCGGTTCCCCGCTGAAGTTCGTCAGCGACGCCGACCCGAGGATCGTTTGCTGGGCGGCCGGGAGCTTGATGAGGTACTGGTCCGGCGGGGCGGTGAAAATCGCCTTCACCCCGTCCGGGTGGCAGGTGACGGCGGCCTTCGCCGTGGTGGTCACGGTGAACACGTCCCCGAACCGGTCCCGGCAGCCGCGGAAGAACCGATACGGGTTCTTCAGGTAGCGGACGCGCTGAACGGCCGACAGGCGCGGCCCCGGAGGGAGTCGGCTCATGCTCAACCCTGTGGGCTGCCGGTCGATTCGGGACAGCGAGTCGGATGACAACTATAGTTTAGGGAACCTGGGTAGGCACGCAACCCGGCAACTGCCGGTCCCCCGCAGGGTTCCCGTCGGATGACCCTCATATTCGTCTTCCCCGGCCAGGGGTCGCAGGCCGCCGGCATGGGCCGCGACCTGTTCGACCGGTTCCCGGAGATCGTGGCCGAGGCCGACGCGGTCCTCGGCTACTCGGTCCGCCGGCTGTGCCTCGACGACCCGGACGGGAAACTCGGGCGGACGGAGTATACCCAGCCGGCCCTCTTCACGGTGAACGCCCTGCACTACCGGGCCGCGGTCGCCGACGCCGGGCGGGAGCCGGACTTCGTCGCCGGGCACAGCCTGGGGGAGTTCAACGCTCTGCTCGCGGCCGAAGCGTACGACTTCCGCACCGGGTTGGCCCTCGTCCGCCGGCGGGGCGAACTCATGGCCCGCGCGACCGGTGGAGGGATGGCGGCCGTGCTCGGCGTCCCCGCCGATGTCCTCCGGGCGGCGCTCGCCCGCGGTGGGCTGACCGGGGTGGACGTCGCGAACCTGAACGCCCCGACGCAGACCGTGATCAGCGGGCCGGTCGCGGACATCGAGCGGGCGACCCCGGTTCTGACGGCGGCCGGGGCACGGGTGGTCCGGCTGAACGTCAGCGGCGCGTTCCACTCCCGCCAGATGACCCCGGCGAAAGGCGAGTTCGCGGCCTCTCTTCGGGAAGTCCGGTTCGGCCCGCTGATGTTGCCGACGATGGCGAACGTAACCGCCCGGCCGTACCACGACGACCGCGTCGCCGCCACCCTCGCGGACCAGATGGAACACCCGGTCCGGTGGGTGGAAACGGTCGAGTACCTGCTCCGGGAACCGGACCCGAAGTTCGTGGAGGTCGGGCCGGGAACCGTGTTGACCCGGCTGATCGACCAGATTCGCACGGCTGCCCGCCCATGACCCTGCCCCACGGGTCCGTCCTCCGGGACGGGCTAACCCGGCTCGACCTGACCCGGGACGACGGCCCCGCGACGGCGTGGCTGGCGGCCCTGCCCGCGGCGGCGTTTTCGGCGATCGAACCGCGGGCGGCGGACTGGCTCGCCCCCGTCGAACTGGCGTACCTCTGCCGGTTGGACGTGCCCCGCCGGCGGCAGAGCTACCTGCTCGGTCGCGTCGCGGCGAAGCGGGCGGTGCTTCGCTACCTCGGAATCGCCGACCCGCGTGCCGTCACCGTTGATCGCGGCGTGTTCCAGCAACCGGTCGTGCGCGCCGCCGCGTTCGACGTGCCGGGCGTGAGCGTGAGCCACACCGACGGCTGGGCGGTCGCGGTCGCACACCCGGCCGGGCACCCATTGGCGGTCGACGTCGAGGCGGTGACGCCGGAACGGGCTGCCACCGTCCGGGCGCACCTGACCCCGGACGAAGCCGCGATGCTGGGGCGGACAGGGGTGTCGCCGACGGTGTTGTGGGCGATGAAAGAAGGTTTGGGGAAGGTGCTCCGGTGCGGCCTGACGGTGCCGCTCGAGGTGCTGGCGGTGAGCGAGTTGACGACGGACATCGACGGCCGGGCGGCCGGAACATTCCGCCACTTCCTCCAGTACCGTGCCGTCGGGTGGGAAGAAGCGGGGCACGCGGTCGCCGTGGTGTTGCCCCGGGCGACCGCGCTAAGGGTGGTCGTGATGTAGATCGGGTCGATTCTGCGAGGGCCGACGGTTTTGCCGGTGCAGACCTCGGACTCACGGACACGGTCCGACCTGCCTGACCCGGCCGAGCTGGCCGTTAGAGGTCGTCGTCCTCGCCCTCGTCCTTCATGTGCCGGCGGCCGGCTTTCATCGCCTTGAACACGTTGTCCCCCATGTCCTTCAGCCAGCCGTCCCGTTTCCGGGAGTTCGACCGGTTGTGGCGATCCAGGTAAGCCTGTGCCGTGGCCAGCTGGCCCTCGACCAGCTTGCGGACCATCTTCTCGAAGGGTCGGACTTCCTTCGTCCCCCGCTTCTTCTTGCCGCCCCGGACGAACAGCGGGGTGGCGGCCGGTGCCGTGCCGGCGGGCGTGGGAGTCAACACCTTCACGGACACGACAGAACGCGGGAACTGCGGGTCGGCCATCGTTGGCTCCGTGGGCAGAGTGGGGGCCGGGTAGGGAATTGACAGGGCCTTTCGTTCCGAATACTATCAAATCAGATCGCATTTGCAAGCGCCCCCTCATCGCCATTCCCACAAGGGACACCACCCATGCAGTCAGACGCCAAGCCCACTGGCCCTGCCCCGATCCTGATCGATCTCGGCAAGCACTCGGCCAAGAAGGTCCGTCGTCTGAAGCGGGGCCAGGGGCCGCTGATGGACGACGTGACGGCCGCCGTGCAGGAACTTAAAGGGGCCGGTAAGGTGAACGCGAACGCGCAGGTGGTGGTCGTCGTCGTCCGGCCGAAGGCCGAGTCGCTGTTCGGGTTCGGCATGTAGGCCCGCCCGGACCCCCGGCCGCACTTGCCCCGCACGCGGGGGAGTGCGGCACCGCCCTTGCGCTGTCGCCATGCCCCGCCACAAGTACGCACCGACCCCGCTGTCTTCCGCCGGGGCGGTGTTGCCCCCGCCGAGCGACGACGTGTACCGGCCGACCCCGTGGGTCGTCCTCGTCCCGCGGTTTCTGGCGTTGATCGCCGCGTGTACCTTTCTCCGGCTCACGGGTCGGTTCACTCAGGAGCGGGCCGGCCTCCGGTTCGCCGCCCTGGTCCGCAGTCTGGGTCCGCTCTGGACCCGACTGGGGAGCATGATCGCGTCCCTGTCTGACGTGTTCCCGGCGTGGCTGGCGGCCGGGCTCAAGGCCGAGCAGGCCTGGCCCCGGATCGTGCCGTTCGCCCGCGTCCGGCAGACCATCGAGGCCGACTACGGCGGGCCGTTGGAACTCACGTTCGCGTCGTTCGAGTCCGACCCCGTGTCCGGCGACAGCGTGTCCCAGACGCACCGGGCGAGACTGGCCGGGTCGAACCGGGCGGTCCGCGTCCAGGTGCTCCGGCCGGACGCCGTCCTCACCCTACAGCGGAACCTGCGGCTCGTCACCTGGATGATCCGGGCGCTCAAATGGGGTCGGTTCACTCCCGCCGTCCGGTGGGACGACCTCGTGTCCGAACTGAACCAGAGCGTCGCCGCCGATACCGACCTGCGATACCGCGTGGGCCACTCGAACCGGCTGCGGAAGGTGCTGCGGTCGTACCGCGTCCTGGTCACACGGGCCGTGCCGCGGCTGACGACCCGACACGTCATGGTGTACCCGGAACTGGCCGGGCCGACGGTGGCCGACCTGGCGGCGGCCCCGCCGGCCGAGGCCTCCGCGTGGCTGCGGGCGAACCGGATCAACCCGGCTCGGGTCGGTGACCGGCTGTTCCGGGCCTGCATGGCCCAACACATGACCGGGAATCTCCTCCTCGGTGACTGGGGGCCGGACAACCTGATGCTCCTCCGCGGAGGCCGGGTCGCGGTCGTTCACCTCGACGTCATCAGTTCGCTGGAACGGGACTTCCTCCGCCGGTACGTGTCCGTGCTGCACGCCCTGGCCGGGCGGCAGTACACCCGGGCTGTGGAACTCACACTCCTGCTGGCCCCGCACATGCCCGCCGTGGACCTGCCGGGGCTGGAGCAGGACATGGTCCGGTCGCTCCGGGAGTGGGACACCCGGGCGCGGCTGCGGCGGCTGGCCTACCGGGATCAGTCCCTGGCCGTCGCCCTTGCCGGGCTGGCCCGCACGATGGCCGACCGGCAGATCACGCAGGCCCCGGTCTTCCTGCGGCTGGCCCGGGTGTGGGCCGCCCTGGACGACACGCTCACGGCCTTGTGCCCCGGCCGCAGCTACGAGCGGCTGTTCCGGACCGGGTTCGCCGACGCAGAGCGAGGGGCGTTCCGCGGCGGGCTGACCCGGAAGGCGGCGGTCCGCGGGGCGGCCCGGCTGGCCGAGGCGGTCGGCGAGTACCAAGACATGATCGCCCCGATCCTCCGCCGCGGGGCGATCGCGTACCAGGACGGGATCGGGAACGCGGCCTACGCCCTGGTCCACATCCTCCGCCCGATCCGGATCGGGCTGGCCGCGTTCCTGCTCCTTTTGCTCCTCCGGATTACCCAGTTCTTTCAACCGGACCTGTTCGCCGCCCTGCCGTACTCGGAATACCTGGCCGGGCTGTTGCAAGTCCACACGGATTTCGAACAAGAGTTAACCCTCATGGCGACGGCGCTCACGGTCTACGCACTGTGGGTGACGGGGGGGATGGCCCGCCGGTGGGGCCGGCACAACGTGCAACTGCCCGGCGTAACCTCGACCCGGCTCTAACTTCCGCGAACCGAGGTGGAGTGTGAAACGGTTGCTGATCGGCCTGGGCGTTGTCGCGGCGGCGGGAGTAGGGGCGGTGGCCCTCACCGGGCAGAACCCCTTCGCCACCCCGCCGACCGCTCCTGCCCCTGCCGCCGGGCAATCCGGGGTGTCGTGCCTCGGCCGCATCCGCCCCCAGGGCGACCTCGTCGAGGTCGGGGCTGACGGCTCCCGTCGGCTGGCCTACCTCGCCGTTGGTGAGGGCCAGACGGTCAAGGCCGGGGACGAACTCGGGTACCTCGACAGCCGGGACGAGTTGGCCGCGTCTCTGGCCTACGCGGAGGCCCAGCTCGCCGCCGGGAAGACGTCCCAAGCCGCCAAGGTCGCCTCGGCGAAGGCCGATCTGGCGAAGGCCGAACTCGAGCTCCGGGGCGTCGAGGAACTGAACCCGAAGTCGATCCGGTCGCAGGAACTCACGGTCGAGCAGAAGTCGGCCGACCTGGCGAACGCCAAGCGAGAGCAGGCCCGGTACCAACGGCTCGCGACGGACCAGTCCGTGTCCCGGGAGGGGCTGGAGGCGAAAGTCGCGGACGCCGTCGCCAAAGCCACCGCCCTGGCCGCCGCCGAAGCGGAACTCGCCCGGCTGAAGGCGGCCCTGCCCATCGACGTCGCCAAGGCGAAGCAGGGGATCGCCGCCGCGAAGCAGGCCCTGGACGCGGCCGAGGCCGGCGGCGACACCGGACCGCTGGCGAAGAACGTCGAACTCGCCCGGGCGCGGCTGGCGGCGGCCACCGTCCGCGCGCCGGCGGACGGGGTCGTGGTCCGCGTCCGGACCCGGCCGGGGGAAGCGATCGGCTCGTCCGGCCTGCTGACCCTCGCCGACACCCGGGTCATGGAGGTGGTGGCCGAGGTATACGAGACCGACTTGTTCCGGATCCGGGAGGGGCAGAAGGCGCGGGTGACCGCGGCGGCCCTGCCGGCCCCGCTGACCGGCACCGTGTCGTTGGTCGGCCGGCTCATCAACAAGCAGACGGTGTACGACCTGGACCCGGCCGCAGCGACCGACGCCAGGGTGGCAGCCGTCCGCGTCCGGCTCGACGCGGCGGACCCGGCCGCCCGGCTGCTGAACCTCCAGGTGACGGTGACGATCGACGCCCCTGCGATGGCCGCCCCGCCGACCCGGGGCCGGCCGTGAGCGTCCCCCTCGCCCGCCGGAACCTGATCCACGACGCCACCCGGACCGTCCTGGCCCTGGCCGCGGTGACGTTCGCGGTCGTGCTCCTGTTCATCCAACTCGCCCTCTACGAAACCGTCCGGCTGTCGTCCCACGTCCTGACCGACCTGTTCCGGTACGACGTCCTGCTGGTGTCCGCCAAGTACGCCAGCATCCAGGCCCCGGGCACGTTCCCGGTCACCCGGCTGTACCAGGCCCGCGGGGTGCCGGGGGTCGAGACGGCGTGCCCGATCTACTTCACCGGCCGGCCGTGGCGGGACGCCGAGACCGGCGGGCGGAACACCATCCTGATCGTCGGGGCGTCCCCGTCGGACCCGGTGTTCGCGTCCCCGGAGATCGTCGCCCAACTGCCCCGGCTCCACGAAACCGGGACCGCCCTGATGGACCGGCGGACGCTCCCGGTGTACGGCCCGGTCCGGGACGGGCTGCGGTCCGAGGCCGGCGGGGACACGCTGTCGGTCGTCGGGCTGTTCAGCAACGGCGGGGGGTACGGGGCGGGCGGCATCCTGGTCGTGTCCGACCGGACCGTCAACGTCCTCGGGTCGCCGCTCGACGCGGTGTCCCTCGGGCTGGTCCGGCTGACCCCCGGGACGGACCCGGCCGAGGCCGTCGCCGCCCTCAACGCCGCCCTCCCGCCCGACGTCCGCGCGGTCACCCGGCCGGCCCTCCAAGCCCGGGAAGAGTCGTACTGGGTGAACACCAAGCCGATCGGCATCATGTTCACGTCCGGCATGTACGTCGGGGTTGCGGTCGGGATGGTGATCCTCTATCAGGTGCTGGCCGGAGACGTCGCCCGGCGGCTCCGGGAATACTCGACGATGCTGGCGATGGGCTACCGCCAAGGGCAGATCAACGGGGTGGTGCTGCGGCAGGGCGGCATCCTGGCCGGGGCCAGCTACCTCCTCGCCCTCGGGATGTCGGTCGGGTTGTACGGGATGCTGAACCGGGCGACCGGGCTGCCGCTCGAGATGACCCCGGGGCGGGCCGGCTTCGTCCTCGGGTTGACCCTGTTCATGTCCGCCGTGTCCGGTTTCCTGGCCCTGCGGAAGCTTCGGGCGGCCGACCCCGCCGACCTGTTCTGAGGCCCCGATGCGCGTCCCCCTGGCGTGGCGGAACCTGACCTCGGACAAGCGGCGGCTGGCCCTGTCGCTGGCCGGGATCGCGTTCGTCGTCCTCCTGATGTTCATGGAGATCGGGTTCCTGAACGGGTTCATGGACACGACGGTTGCCGTGTACAAGCGGTTCGACGCGGACCTGGTGATGGTCAGCAAGCGGCGGACCCCGGTGTACCCGGACCGGTTCGCCCGCGGCCGGCTGGCCCAGGTGACCGGCCACCCGGCCGTGGCCGACGCGTTCCCGCTGTACGTCCAGCCCGGCGGGTCGTGGCGGGCGGCCGGGTCCGGGGAGCCGCGCGGGCTGCGGGTGTTCGCGTTCGACCCCCGCCGGCAGGCGTTCCGCGGGCTGGCCCCGAACCCGGACCTGGAACGCCCCGGGGCGGTGCTCTTCGACACCCTGTCCCGGGATCTGTACGGCCGGCCGGGCGTCGGTACCCGAGCCGAGCTGAACGGCCGGGACGTGCAGGTGGTCCAGGTCGCCCCGGTCGGGGTGGACCTGGAAACGGACGGCAACGTGGTGATGGGCGAGGGCACCTTCTTCGGCATCTACGCGCCGGCCGACGCCGGCGGGGTGACCCCGGAGACGGTCGATTTCGGGCTGATCCGCTTGGTGCCGGGGAGCGACCCGGCCCGGGTGCGGGACGAGCTCCGGGACCGGGTGGCGGCCGACGTGGAGGTGCTGACCGTCGGCGACTACGTCGGCGGGGTGCTCGGGTACTGGAGCCAGAACGGGGCGGTCGCGTTCCTGTTCCAGTTCGGGGTGTTCATGGGCCTGATCATCGGGGTGATCGTCTGCTACCAGATCCTGTTCACGGACATCACCGCGAACCGGATGGCGTTCGCCACCTTGAAGGCGATGGGCTACCGCAACCGCTACCTGATCGGGGTCGTCCTCCGGCAGGCCGGGCTGGTCGCAGTCCTCGGGTTCGGGACGGGGCTGGGCGCATCGCTTGTACTGTACCGTCTGCTGCACTGGGCGACGGGGCTGTTAATGGACCTGACCCCGGCGCGGGCCGGCGGGATCTTCGCCCTGACGGTCGGGATGTGCCTGCTCGCCGGGCTGATCGCGGTCCGCAAGATCGTGGCCGCCGACCCGGCGGATTGCTTCTAGGGGGGCCGCGCCATGTCCGCCGCCGAACCGGCCGTTCAGATCGCCGGGCTGAACCACTACTTCGGGGAGGGGGACGGCCGCCGTCAGGCGCTGTTCGACATCAACCTCACCCTGCTCCCCGGCGAGGTGGTCATCATGACCGGGCCGTCCGGGTCCGGGAAGACGACCCTGCTGGTCCTCACCGGGGCCCTCCGGACGGCCCAGGAGGGCACCCTCCGCGTCCTCGGGCACGACCTCCGCAAACTGTCCCCGGCCGGGCTGGTGGACGTCCGGCGGAACATCGGGTTCATCTTCCAGTTCCACAACCTGTTCGAGTCCCTGTCCGCGCAGGAAAACGTGCGGATGGCGCTCGAGCTCCACCCCGGCACGGACCGCCAGCGGCGGGAGAAGGCGACCGCGATGCTCGCCGCCCTCGGGCTCGGCGAGCGGGTTCACTACAGCCCGGCGAACCTGTCCGGCGGCCAGAAGCAGCGGGTCGCGATCGCCCGGGCCCTCGTCAACCAGCCCCGGCTGATCCTCGCGGACGAGCCGACGGCGGCCCTCGACAAGGAGTCCGGCCGGGTCGTCGTCGACCTCCTCCGGGCGCACGCCAAGGACCACGGCGGGACGATCATCCTCGTGACCCACGACAACCGGATCCTCGACATCGCCGACCGGATCATCACGCTCGTCGACGGCCGGATCGTGTCCGCGGTCGCGGTCAAGGAATCGGTGTTCATCACGGAGTTGTTGAAGAAGGCCCCCGGGTTCGAGAAGCAGACGCCCGGCGAACTGACAGAGGTCGCGCAGAAGATGCGGCCGGAGAGCCACAAGGCCGGTACCGTCCTGTACCGGACCGGCGACCCGGGGGACAAGTTCTACCTGATCCGGGAGGGCACCGTCGAGATGATCGCGGACGGCCCGCACGTCTCGGAGGCCGCCGGGACGCTCGGGCCGGGAGAGGTGTTCGGCCAGGGGGCGCTGCTCCAGGACCGGCCGCGGGAGTACACCGCCCGGGTGACCGCCGACGCGGTCCTGTACGTTTTGGGGCGGGCGGACTTCCGGTCGGCCGTCGATTCGAGCCTCAGCCTCCGGGAACAACTGCTCCAGTTGTACGCGGCCCGGACCCGGAACCGCCGGTGACGCAGGCCCCGGGCTCGGTGTCCCACCCGCCGCCGAGCGCCCGGTAGGTTTTCACGAGGCTCATCAGCGCGTCCCGGCGGGCCGTCAGGAGGGCGTCCTTCTGGGCGAGGGCGTTCGCCTGGGCGTCGTACACCTTCTCGTAGGACGCGTTTCCGTCCTCGAACGCGGTCCGGGTCAGGGCAAGGACCTTGTCGGCCGCGGTCGCGGCCTCCTGCTGGCGGTCCGCCTGGGCGAGCCCGTTCAGGAACCCGGCCAGCCCGTCCTCGACTTCCTTCCCGGCGGTCAAGACCGCCTGCTCGTACCCGACGGCGAGCTGCTGGAACCGGAGGTCCTCGGCCTGGATGTTCTTCCGGACCCGGCCGTAGTTGAGAATCTTCCAGTCGATCGACGGGGACACGATCCCGGTGTAGCTCGTCGCGTTGAACAGGTCCGGAAAGTTCGTCCCGGTGTAGCCGAAGAACCCGAACACCGACACCGCCGGGTACAGGTCGCTCTTCGCGACCCCGATCCGGGCGGACTGGGCGGCGAGATCCCGCTCGGCCTTCCGCACGTCCGGCCGGCGGCGGAGCAGGTCGGCCGGGACGCCGACGGCCAGAACCGGCGGGGCGGTCGGGACCCCGCCCGGAGCGAGGGTCGGGACGATGTCGTGGGCCGGCTGGCCGAGCAGGACGGCGAGCCGGTTCCCGGCTTGCCGGACCCCGAGTTCGAGCGGCGGGACGGCGGCCTCGGCCTGGGCGACCCCGAGCCGCGCCCGCCACACGTCGGATTCCGGCGCGTTCCCGTTCTTGAACCGGGACTCGGCGACGGCGAGCGCCCCTTTCCGGGCCGCGACCGTCTCCCGGGCGAACGCGAGCCGCTGTTGGTACACCCGGACGTCGAGGTAGGCGGCGGTCGTGTCCGCGAGGAGCCCGGCCAGGGTGTCGCGGTACGCCTCGACGGCCCCCGCGAGGTCGGCGTCGGCCGCCTCGACGGCCCGCCGGTAGCGGCCCCACAGGTCGAGTTCCCACGACGCCAGCATCCCGTCCGCCCAGATGTCGAACTTGTTCTCGAGCGCCCCCTGGACGAGGTTCTCGCTGATCGTCCCGGACACCGTCGTGAGGAGCGCCTTCTGGGATTGCGGGTACAGGTTGCCCTTCGTCTTCCCGCGGACGGCCTCGAGTTCGGCCACCTTCAGTGCGGCCCGCCGGAGGGCCGGGTTCTTGTCCCCGGCGGTCGCCAGCAGCCCGGTCAGGACGGGGTCGTGGAGTTCGGCCCACCACGCCCGCAGGTCGGCCGGGGACGCGGTCAACCGGGGGTCGGCGGCCGGGGACCAGGCCTCGGCGACGTAGACCACCGGCGGGGTGTAGTTCGGCCCGACCTTGAACCCGTTCGCGTGCCACTCCCGCAGCCCGGAGCAGCCGGCCCCGGCCGCGACGACGGCCGCCACGCCGGCGAGCCGCACGGGCCGGGTCAGGAAGCGGACGAGCATGGGTGGGTCCCCGCGAGGTCGGCCGCCGCTGACACAACGGCGGACGTACCGGTTGTATCGGCCGCGCGGGGCGGGGAAGGTGAGGGGAGTTGGCCGGAAGTGCGGCCGGTGCCGGTGGTGCCGGTCCCGCGGGCTCACGCCCCCATCATGAGTTCGGCCAGCATCGCCGAGCCGGAGAAGGACTGGCCGCCGTCCGCGACCAGGGTCGCCCCGGTGAGCAGGCCCGCCAGCGGGGACGCCAGGAAGACGGTGATCCCGGCGATGTCCTCGGTCGTCCCGAGCCGGCCGATCGGGATGTACGTCTTGATCGCTTCCATGTCCGCGGGGGTCAGCAGCCGGGACAGCCCCTCGGTCTTCTCGATCGGCCCCGGGAGCACACTGTTGCACCGGATGCCGTACTTCCCCCACTCCAGGGCGAGGCCCCGCATGAGCCCGTCGATCCCGGCCTTCGCGGCCCCGACGTGGGCCTGGAACACGTAGGGCGTGAGGGCGTTGGTGGCCGACACGAACACGACGTTCCCGCGGGATTCCCGGAGGTGGTCGAACGCCGCCCGGCAGGCGTTGAACGACCCGAGGAGGTCGACCGAGATGACCTTCCGGAACCCGTCGGCGGTCATCTGCTCGGCCGGGGCCGGGAAGTTCGCGGCCGCCCCGCACACGAGCACGTCGACCGGACCGAAGGCGTCGCGCGTCCGGGCCAGGGCGTCTTGCAGGGACTCGATCTTCTGCACGTCGGCGACGACCGGGAGCGCCCGGCCGCCGGCCGCCCGGACCTCCGCGGCCGCAGCTTCGAGCGTCTGCGGGGTGCGCCCGCACACCGCCACCGCGGCCCCGAGGGCGGCGAACCCGCGGGCGATCCCGCGGTTGATCGTGCCCGCCCCGCCGGTCACGAACACGCACTTCCCGGCGAACAGCCCCGGGGCGAAGCAGCGGCTAAGGTCCATCGGCGGTCGCCCCCAGTGTCAGTGCGGTGTCGGCGTCGATCTCCCCGGCCTCCAGCCGGCGGAGGATGTCTTCCAGCGTCGGCGGGCCGGCCGGGGCCGTCTCCCGCTCGGACTCCCGTTCGAGAAACGCGGCCTCGGCCCCGGCTAGACGGTCGGCCTGCCCCCGCCGGGCGAGGCGGTCGAGCATGTCCCGCGCCCGGGCCTTCGCCCCCCCGACCTTGGCCGCGACCGGTTCGGGCACGGTCCCCACCGGGGTCCGGCTGTGCTCGAGTTGGACGTACCCGGCCAGGTCGCGGACCGTGGGGTAGTTGAACAGGGCCGTCGGCTTCAGTTCGATGCCGAGGGCCGCGTTCAGTTCCCGGACGAGGCGGACGCTCAGGATCGAGTCGGTCCCGTAGTCGGCGAAACTCCGGGTCGGCTCGACTTCGTCCGGGGTCAGCCCGAGGGCGGACGCGACGACCCGGCGAACGCTGTCTTCGACCGGCCCGATCGAGCCCGAGGGCGAAGGGCGGGTGCCCTGCGGCTCCGGCCTCGGGGCGACGGCCGGCGCTGGGGTCGTCGTCGCTTCCGCGACGAACACGTGTTGAGGGCTGTCCCCGTGGGGCAGGGCGAACCGGCGGACGCCGACGAACCCGGCGGCCGCGAGCGCCCGTTCCCACCCGTCGGCCGACAGGAACGGCGAGTGCGGCAGCCTGTCGGCGGCGTCCTCGAACGCCCACCAACCCGGGGTCAGACCGAACGTGAGCGTGTTGAAGTCGGCGGCCGCGGTCCCCTCGTTGACGACGACGACCCCGCCCGGCCGGCACAGCGCCGCGACCCGGGCCAAAGTGTCCGCGACCCGCTTCGTGGCGTGCAGCACGTTGGCCGCGAGGACCACGTCGAACCCCCCCGGCGGGATGTTTTGCGGCTCCGGGTCGCGCTCGACATCGTAGACCTGCCCGCGGACGAGGCGGTACCCCGGGCCGAACGTTTCGATCCCGTGACGGACCAACCCGGCCGACAGGTCGGTGTACCAGTACTCGACCCGGTCCGCGAACCCGGCGAGTTCGGGCAGCACCGCGGCCGTGGTGCCCCCGGTGCCGGCCCCGATCTCGATCACGCGGACCGGGCCGTCCCGTCGGAGTGACAACGCACTGTCAACGGCCGCCCGGACCGCCCCGGCCGCGACGTGCTGGAAGAAGTCGACCAGCGGGTTCCCGCGGTACACCGGTTCGACCAGTTCGGGCGACCCGCCGGGGAACAGCACCTCGGTCGCCGGAACCCGGCCGGTCACCACGTCCGCCGCGCGGGCGACGCACGCGGTCAGCAGCTTCAAGTACGCAGCCGCCGTCGGCAACCGGGCGGCGAGGACCGCCGGGTCGGGATCGTCACCGGGGCCGGCGCGGCCTGCCATCTCGGCCAGTGCTGCGTGCAACCGCCCGTACCCCGGTGCCACCTCGGACGGGCGGACGTCCGCCAACACCCGTCGGGCCGCGGCACGGGCGAACTCGTTCACCGGTTCGAAATCCGGCCGCGGACCGGCGACCGTCGGCGCGAGCCGGGTCGCGGTGGCAGACGCCCCCACCGCGGCCGCTGCCCCGTGCCCGCCCGCCCGTTCCCGTCCGAGGTGGTCGAGGACGGCGTCGGTCGCCCGCAGCACCATCACCTGCCCCGGCGGCCCCCCGAGCACTTTCCCGACGGCGTCCAACCCCTGCCGCGTGGACAGCGGGAAGACCCCGAGCCGGGCGATGGCGGCCAGGTGTTCGGGTGTCGCCACCCGCCCGGTTTCGCCCCATAGCCCCCAATTGATGACCCGGACCGGCCTCCCGGCGGCCGCCAGCCAGTTCCCGAAGGCGTCCTGGAAGGTACACCCGGCCGCGTAGTTCGCCTGCCCGGGGTTCGCCGTGAACGAATTCGCGGACGAGAAGAACGCCAGGAAATCCAGCGGGTCGGCGGCCGTCGCGTCGGCCAGGACGACCGCACCGCGGGCCTTCACGTCGAGCACCTCGCGGAACCCGGCCTCGGTCATGTCGGCGAACGGCTCGTCCCGCAAGACGAGCGCCGAGTGGACCGCCCCGCGGATCGGCCCGTACCGCGCCCGGGCGTCCGCGAGCACCGCCCGGACCGCCGCGGGGTCGGTAACGTCGGCCTGTCGGTAGGTGAGCCCAGTGACACTGTCCCGCGGGGCGGGACGCCGGCCGAGCAGCACCACCCGCGCCCCCGCCTTCGCCCATTCCCGCCCGACCGCCAACCCGATGCCACCCGCCCCGCCGGCGATCACGTACAACCCACCCGGTCGGATCGTCACCGGTAGGCCCGTCGGGTTGGTCTCCTCGAACCGTCGGACCAACCGCTTGCCGCCACGGACCGCGACCACCCCGCCGACCGGATCGCCCGGATCCCTCAGGGCGGCCCGCAGGTCCGGGTCGCCGGCTTCGGCGTCGATGTCGGTCACGCGGACGACCAAGTCCGGGTACTCGTTTGCCAACACCCGCGCCAGGCCGATGACCGCCGCTTCCGCAGGCCACCCAGACCCACCGTCACCGACTCCGAACACACCGCGGGTCACGACCCGGAGCGTCATCCCGGCCCCCAGCCGCCCCGAGGTCGCGAGCGCCTTCGCCAGCCGGAACAGCGGCATCACGCCGGCGTCTTCCGCGGCCCGCAATCCTTCTGCCGTCGGGAGAAATGCCGCACCGGCGGTCACGAACGCGACCTCCGCGATCGGACCGAGATCCCGGATCACCCGGTCGAACGCGACGTCCGGCGAGACCACCGTGACCGACCGCGGAGCCAGCGTGGCGGCGACCGTCCCGGCCTCTCGCGGGGGTCCGACAACCAGAACCGGGCCGTCACCGGCGGAACCCGCGGCAGCGGCTTCGCGCCAGATAGGGCGGAGGGTGCGGACCGGCCCACGGGAATCGATGATGCTCGGAGCGACGGCTCGGGCGGTGAAATCGCGGACTTCCCCGACCACCCGTCCGGCGGCATCGCAGAAGGTGAGGTTCAGCCGGAGCTCGTCGGCGTCGCGGTGCTCGACGGTCGCGATCGCGTGGGTGGCGATGGGGCCGACCCACCCGATCCGCCCGGCCGCCGACGGAACGTACCCTCGCCCCGGCGCGTCCGGTGGGACGAGCACACCGGTCAGTTGGAACCCGGCATCGACCGCTTCTGGCGGCCGGCCGGCAGTCGAGGTGAGTTCCGCCACCGCCGTCCTCGCCCCGACCCAGACGCGCGAAATCCCCCGGAGAGCCGGGCCGTAATCCACCCCCGCGGTCCGATAGAGCCGGTAGAGTTCGTCCGCGTCCACGGACCGGGGGCACGCTTCCCGTACCGCTGTCAACTCGACGGAGGCCGGGGTCTGCGGCTCGACGGCACCGAGGTCCGCGGTCACGAACGGTCGGCCTGGGTCGACCGGATCGACCAGCCGCACATCCGTGTCACCCACTTCCACGACGAGGTTGCGACGGTGTTCGACCACGAGAGGGCGCAGCCACCGCACGTCACGGAGGGTGCCCGCCGCGCCCAGTGCGGCTCGCATGAGGTCAGCCGCAACCGCCCCCGGCAGCCACCGCTCACCGAGGACCCGGTGATCGCGGACCAGAGGGTGGTCCGGGTCGAGCGGGACGGCGAACCCCGTGGGGCGGCCGAGGAGCGGGTGGCGGCGGGGTGTCGCCGGGTCCGGCTTCCGGTCGATCCAGCACCGCCGCGGGGCGAACGGGTACGCGGGTAGCGGCACCCGCCGGCGGCCGCGGTTCTCGGGTCGGTCGGCCCAGCCGACAACAGCCCCGCCCACCCACGCCGCCGCGGCGGCGTGCGGGGCGGCGTCCGACGGAACCGCACCGGCGAGGCCGTCCGCGTGCCCGGTCCACACGTCGGGAACGTTCGGTTCGTTGCGAGCGAATCGCTCCAACCGGTCGGCCGCGTCGGCGTGCGTCGCCGCGACCACGGCCACCCGGAACGGCATCGGTTCTCGCCCGATTTGCAGCGTGAATGCGGCGTCGGCCAGCCGCGGGGCGTCGGGCTTCCGGAGCGCGGCCGCGAACCGCGCGGCCACCACCGGCAGCCGGTCCGCGGCAATCGCTGATAGCACCAGGACGCGGGGGCGGCCGTCGTCCGCGGGCGAACCCGGTCGCGGGGGCGGTTCTTCCAGGATCACGTGGGCGTTCGCCCCCCCGGCCCCGAACGAACTGACCCCGGCCCGTCGCGGAACCGTCGTGCCGTCCGACCGGACGGTCCGGTCCCACGGCGTCAGGGCGGTCTGCAACCGGAGCGGCCCGCCGGCGAGCGCGAGGTGCGGGTTGACCGTTTCGAGGTGGAGGCTCGGGGCCAACTCGGCGTGGCGGAACTGCAGCAGCACCTTGGTCAGCCCGGCGACCCCGGCCGCCGACTCCAGGTGCCCGACGTTCGACTTCACCGACCCGACCCGGACCGTCCCCGGCGGGGCCGCCGCGAGGGCCCGGTTCAGCCCGGCCACCTCGATCGGGTCCCCGAGTTCGGTCCCGGTCCCGTGCGCCTCCACGTACCCGATGTCGGCCGCCGTCAGCCCGGCCCGGGCGAGGGCGGCCGACACCACCTCGGCCTGCCGGACGGGGTCCGGAACGGTGTACCCGTTCGTCTTGCCGCCGTGCCCGACCGCCGACCCGCGAATCACGCCGCGGATGCAATCCCCGTCCGCGATCGCCGCGGCCAGGGGCTTGAGGACGACCGCCCCGATTCCCTCGCCCGGCGTGTACCCGTCGCCGCCGGCCCCGAAACTGCGGCACCGGCCGTCCGACGACGCGAACCCGGCCTGGCTGAGAATGCGGTACCGGCTCGGGTGCAGGATCAGGTTCACCCCGCCGGCCACGGCCACCTGGCACTCGCCGCGCCGCAGGGCTTCGCACGCCAGGTGGATCGCGGTGAGCGACGCCGAGCAGGCGGTGTCCACGGCGACGCTCGGGCCGTGGAAGTCGAACAGGTACGACACCCGGTTGGCGAGGTTCCAGTACGCCGCGTTCGGCCCGACCGGGTTCCCCTTCCCCCACTCCTCCGGGCCGAACAGTTGGTAGTCGCCGTTCATCGCCCCGACGAACACCCCGGCCCGCCGCGGGTCGCCGGGGCGGAAGAGGCCGCCCCGGGTGTACCCGGCGTCTTCGATCGCCGCCCACGCGACCTCGATGAATTTCCGCGCCTGCGGGTCGATCGTCTCGGCCTCCGTCGGGGCGACCCGGAACAGCCGGGCGTCGAACGTGTCGGCCCCGGCGACGAACCCGCCCCACTTGCTGTAACTCCCGTCCGGGTTCGTGCGGTCCGGGTCGAAGAACCCGTCGAGCGGCCAGCGGTCCGGCGGGATTTCGCGGATACAGTCCCGCCCGACGCGGAGGTTCGCCCAGAACTCGTCCACGTCGGCCGCTTCCGGGTAAAGCCCGGCGACGCCGACGACCGCGACGTCGTCCGGCCGTAGACCGTCGGGCACGGGGGCCGACGGCGGGGTCGACTCGACCGGGGCGGGGGCGAACCGGGCGACCGCCCCGGCGCGGTTCGCGGCGAGGTAGCCGGCCAGGTCCGACAGCGTTCGGTACTCGAACAGCAGCGTTTTCGGCAGCGGCCCCCAGTCGCGCTCGAGCCGCTCGTCGAGCCGGAGGATCATGACCGAATCGATCCCGTACCGGTCGAGCGGGGCGGTCACATCGACCTTGTCCGGGGCCAGGTGGATCACGTCCCCGAGGGCGGCCCGGAGCGCGGCGAGGACCGGTTCGGTGTCGGCCCCCGGTACGGGGATCGGCTCGGAACGCGGCGGGTCGAGGCGGGCCGCCAGCCGGCGGCGGTCGCCGTACAGCGCGAGGGCGTGCGGGGTCCCGGCCGCGAGCGCCTGCCCCAGGAGTGACAGCCCGGTGTCAGCCGGCATCGGGCGGAGCCCGGCCTCGGCGGCGGCGGCGGCGACGGCGTCGCCGAACGCCATCCCGCCGTCGGCCCACCACGGCCACCCGACCGACAGGCTGACGCCCGGCCGCCCGGCCCGCGTCCGCCAGGCGGCGAAACCGTCGAGGAAGGCGTTCGCCGCGGCATAGTCTGCCTGCCCGATGCCGCCGACCACGGCCGCCGCGGACGAGAACGAGACGAACACGTCGAGCGGGTCGTCGCGGGTCAGGTAGTCGAGGTGAATCGCCCCGGCGATCTTCGGCCCGGCCACCTCCGCGAGTCGCCCCGCGGCCGCGGCGTCGAGCCGGCCGTCGGCCCGCACCCCGGCCGCGTGGATCACCCCGTGGAACGTCGGGAACTGCTCCCGCGCCCGGCGGACTGCGTCGCGGACGGAATCGGCCCGGCCCACGTCCGCGGGCAGGTAGAGCGGGTCGCCGCCGAGCCCTTCGAGTTCCGCGAGGACCGCACGAACCCCGCTGTCCGGTTGCCGCCGCCCGAGCAGCACGAGCCGCGCCCCGGCACGTCGAGCGAGGTCTCGGGCCACCACCCGCCCCAGTCCGCCGGCCCCGCCGGAGATCAAGTACGTGCCGCCGCGCCGCCACGCCGGCATGCCCGGCGACCCGAGGACGTCCACCCAGGTCATCGCTTCCCGCCGACCTGCCCGGTAGCGGACCCGACCGGCCGCCCCGTCGCCCGCAGCGACTTCGGCCGCCAGCACGGGGAGGACTGCGTCCGCCGTCGGCGATCCGTCCCACTCGACGACACGCCCGCGGAAGTGGCGGTTTTCCTGGCGAAGCACGGCGAACAACCCGGCCGCCGCGGTCACGCCCGGCCCGGCGTCGGCCGGGCCAACTGCGAACGCGGTGCCCGCCGTCCCCGGGGCCGCAGCGAGCGCCGCCAGCACGGCGAGCCGCACGCCAGCGACCCCGGCGTCGAGCCGGTGGTCGGCGATGGCGTTCCGCAAGCTGGCGGGATCCGAGGGGGAAAGGGTGAGGCTCGAGCAATGGATCAACAGCCAGCCATCGGCACAGCCGATCCGCTCGGCCACCCGCGTGTAGTGCCCCAGGTCGTCCGCCGCGAGCCGGAAGTGATCGGGTTCGACCTGCTCCCAGTGCCCAAAGGCTTCGACCAACGCGAGCCGCGCCGTCGGCCAGCGCCGCTGAGCGGCCGCCCGCCACGCCGACGGGTCGGCCCCCGGCGGCAGGACGATCATGACCGCTGCCGGGAGCCGCGGCGAGGGGGCTGGCACCGTCGCGGGCCGCCATTCCGGTCGCACCAAGATCGCCTCGTCGCCAACCGGGGGCGAGGTCGTCAGCCGGCGGGCGGTCAGGCCCGTCAGGCGAACGCACAATTTCTCTGTCGAATCGAGCACCTCGACGCGGATCACGACCGACCCGCTCGCGTCCGGCGGGGCGGCCCACGCCCGGATCACGCTGTCGACGGGCGTCGGAGCGAAGACGTCTACGGAATCGACGCCGGACGGAACATAGGTGTCGGCGCTGGCCTCGTCCCGCAACCCGATTCCCGCAGCGGCCTGGAGGGCGGCGTCCAGGACCGCAGGGTGCAGTCGGAGTTCTGGGGAAGCGGGGGCGGCGGCCGGTCGCCGCACTTCGGCCGCCGCGACCCCCGGACCGGCCGCCCATCGGACCACGCCGCGGAACCCCGGGCCGTACTCGAACCCCCGGTCGCGGAACGTCCGGTAGAGGTCATCGCCCGGCCGCCACGGGCCGGGGGTCGCCAGGGGTTGGGCGGCGGCCGGCTCCGGAGAATCGGTGACGGCCCGAGCGGTGGCGAACGGCGGACCGCCCTCGGCCGGGACGAGTTCGCACGCCCATCCGTCGCCGGCCGCACGCACGCGGATTTCCAGGGTCAGCCCGTCGGCCGGCACGAAGACCGGACGGAGCCATGCCACGTTCCGCAGCGACCCGACCGTTCGCCCGCTGGCCGCGGCGACCGCGGCGCGGGCCACCTCCAGAAACGCGACGCCCGGCAGCAGCGGTCGGCCGTTGATCCGGTGGTCGGCGACGACCCAGTCCGTCGCGGCGAGCCGGACGCGATACCGAACCCCGCCCGCGTCCGACCGCCCTCCCTCGAGCAACGGGTGGACGCGCACCGTCTCCGGGCCGGCTGAGTCGTGCGACCAGTACCGGTCCCGCGCGAACGGGTACCCCGGCAGCGACACGACCCGCCAGCCGGACCCCGGGTACAGCGGTGCCCAGTCCACTTCAGAGCCCGACGAATAGGCGTCGGCGACGGACTGCAACGGGTGGTTCGCGCCGGGCCGATCGGTGAGGAGGGCCGCCCTCAACTCGTCGCGGGTGCCGGCGACGACCGCGGCCCGGTGCCGCCAGTGCGGCCGGCCGACGGCGAGTGTGTAACTCACGGCCGCGAGGCCAACCGGAGTCGTCGCGAGCCAGTCGGCCAGCTCCCGGCGGCGGGCGGCCAGCGCCTCGGGCGTCTGCCCGGACACCGGAAACACCCACGGCCCGACGGTCGCGGGTGGGGGCGGGGCGGCCGGCGCTTCTTCGATCACGAGATGCGCGTTCGTTCCGCTGAACCCGAACGAACTGACCGCCGCCCGGAGCGGGCCGCCGTCCGACGACACCCACGGCCGCAAGTCGGTGTTCACCACGAACGGGGAGCTGGCGAAGTCGATGTGTCGGTTCGGCCGGTCGAAGTGCAGGTGCGGGGGCAGGTGCCGGTGCCGGAGCGACAGCAGCACCTTGATGAGCCCGACCACCCCGGCCGCGGCCATCGCGTGGCCGACGTTGGTCTTCGCCGACCCGATCCGGCACGGCCCGCGGCCGGGGGCGAGTTTCGCGAACGCGTCGGTCAGGGCCTGGACTTCGATCGGGTCGCCGAGCTTCGTCCCGGTCCCGTGGGCCTCGACGTAGGAGATCGTGGCCGGGTCGATGCCCGCCCGCCGCCAGACCTCGGCCTCCAGGGCGGCCTGCGACACGGCGCTCGGGGCGGTGATGCCGCTCGTCTTGCCGTCCTGGTTGATGCCCGACGCCCGGATGACGGCGTGGACCCGGTCCCCGTCCGCGACCGCCCGGTCGAGCCGCTTCAGCACCAGCACGCCGGCCGCCTCGGCGGGTACGAACCCGTCGGCCGCGTCGGCGAACGTCTTGGATTTCCCGTCGGCTGCGGCCATCCGGGCGTCGGCGAGGTACAGGTGGACGCTCGGGGTGAACAGGCTGCACGACACCCCGCCGGCGATCGCCAGGTCGGTTTCGCCGGCTAGCAGGCTGCGGCACGCCAGGTGGACCGCGACCAGCGACGACGAACACCCGGTGTCCACCGGCAGGGCCGGGCCGCGGAGGTCGAGGAGGTACGCGATCCGGGCGGCCAGGATGGCGACCGACCCGCCGAGCGTTCGAAGCCCGGGCGGGCCGGCCGGCCGGTACTCGTTCGCCGACGCCCCGACGAACACGCCGCACCGGCCCCCGGCCAGCCGCCGCGGCGGGTACCCCGCGTCTTCCAGCGCCTTCCACGCTTCCTCCAGGAAGACCCGCTGCTGGGGGTCCATCGCCTCGGCTTCGACCGGGGCGATGTTGAAGAACAGCGGGTCGAACCGGTCGAAGTCGTCGAGGAACCCGCCCCACCGGGCGTAGGTCTTGCCGGGGGTGCCGGGGGCGGGGTCGAAGACCCGGTCCACGTCCCACCGGTCGGCCGGCACCTCACGCACCGCGGACCGCCCGGCGGCGAGATCGTGCCAGAACCGGTCGACGTCCGGGGCCCCGGGGAATCGACCGGCGTAGCCGATGACGGCGACCGCGTTCGATCGGTCGCCCGGGTCCGAGTTCGTGGGCACCGACACCGCGGGAGCGGGCTCATCGATAGCAGGCCGCTGGACCCCCGTGAGGCCCGGCGGCGTGCCGAACCGCTCCCGGACGTGGGCCGTCAACGCCTCCACGGTGGCGTGGTTGTAGAGGTCGGTCGCCCGCAGCGTGACCCCGAGGGCGGCGTTCAACTGCTCGATGAGTTGCGGGGCGATGATCGAATCGACGCCGAGGTCGGCATACGGCCGAGCCGGGTCGATCCGCTCGACCGGCAGCCCCAACCCGGCCGCAATCGTGCGGCGGACGGCGGCGGTCAGGGGGTCGTCGGTCCGCCCTGCGACGACCGGCGGGGGGACGAGCACCGGCGGCGGTGCGACGACGGTGCCGATGGGCGCGACCGCGAGGATCAGCGAGTGCGACGGGGTGTCGGCCGCGCTCGCCACCTCGATGTTCTCGAATCCGGCCGCGGTCAGGGCGGCGACCCAACCGTCCGGCGAGAGCAGCGGGCTGTGCGGGAGCCGGGCGGCCGGATCGGCGAACCGCCACCACCCGTCGAGCAGGCCGAACGTCAGCGTGGCGTAGTCGTCGCGCCGGGTCAGTTCGGCGAGGACCAGCCGCCCGCCGGGCCGCAGCAGCGACTTCGCGTGGGCCAGCGTGTCGGCCACGGAGCGGGTCGCGTGCAGCACGTTGGACGCGAGAACCACGTCGGCCGCGGCCGGCGGGAACCCTTGCCCGACCGGGTCGCGTTCGATGTCGAGCAGTTCGAACCGGCGGCCCGGCCCGCCGAACGCCGCCCGGCCGCGGGCCAAAAACGCCGGGGAAACGTCGGTGTACACGTACTCGACCGCCGCCCCGGCCGCGGCGAGGGCCGCGAGTACGGGGCCGGTCGTCGCCCCGGTGCCGGCCCCGATTTCCAGCACGACGGCCGGGCGGGCGGCCGCCACCGCCGCGGCCGCGGCCCGGTGGAACCGGTCGAGAACCGGGTGTTCCTTGTACACCCGCTCGACCAGGTCGGCGGACCCGCCGGGGAAGAGCACGTCCGTCGCCGGGCGTTCGCCGCGCAGCACGGCGGGGACGGCGGCCGTACACCGTTCGAGCAGTTCGAGGGCGGGGCGAAGGCCGGGTCGGTCTGGCGGGTCGACGGCGGGCGGATCGGCGGCGGCCCGTGCGGCCATCTCCGCGAGCGCGTCGGCGAGCCGGGTCTGGCCGGGGGCGACGGCCCACGCCGACCGGTCGCCCATTCCCTCCGACCGCAACGCCCGAATCAGCCAGCGGCGAGCGAGCCGGTCCATCGCGGCGTGCAGGTCCTCGGTCGGGGCATCGACGGGTCGGGATTCTTCCAGCGACCGCCGGGCCGCCGCCGCGGGGCCGACCACGACGCTGCCGCCCATTGCGTCCCACACGCTCCCGGCGAAGCGGCCGAAGGCGGTGAGCGGGTCCCGGCCCGAAGCCAACCGGGCGAGTGCGGTCAGCCCCTCGGCGGTCGCGTGCGGGTGGACGCCGGCGGCCCGCAACCGGGCCAGCGCCGCGGGGCTCAGCGACGGGTGGTCCCACACGCCCCACGCCGTCCACCGGGCCGGCCGCCCCGCGGCGGCCGCGTACCCGGCCAGGGCTTCCTCGGCCGTACACCCGGCGCAGTAGGCGCTCTGGCCGACGTTCCCGGGGAACGCGGCGAACGCCCCGACGGAGGACGCCGTGACATGCAGGTCGAGCGGCTCGGAACCGGTCGCGGCATACAGGGCTGCCCCGCCGTCGAGCTTGACCCGCACGGCCGTCAGCCATTCGGCCTCGTCCGCCTGGGCGAGCGGGGCGAAGTACGGGGCGACGGCTGCCTGGACGACCCCGTGCAGCGGCCCCCAGTCCGCTTTCACCGCAGCGACCGCCGCGGCGACGGCGGCGGGGTCGGTGACGTCCGTCGAGAAGTAGCGGGCTTCCCCGCCGAGGTGCCGGAGTTCGGCCAGGAACCGTTCCGCGTCCGCGTCGAGCGGGCGGCGGCCGAGCAGCGCGAGCCGGGCCTGAAACCGGTCCGCCAGGAACCGGGCGATCTCGCGCCCGACCCGCCCCAGCCCGCCGGCGACGAGGTACGTACCGCCCGCGCGGAAGGCCCGGCGAACGTCGCCCGTCGCGGGCACCGGTTCGAGCGTCCGCTCCCACCGCCGGCCCCCGCGGAACGCCACGGGCTCGCCGCCCCGGCCGCCGGGGTCGGCCGCCAGCCGGGCGACCCACTCCGTTCCCCCCGCCTCGGCCGATGCCAGGTCGAACACGCGAACGGCCCACGTCGGGAACTCGCGGCCGGCCGCCTTCGCCAGCCCGACGACCGCCCCGGACCACGGCTGCAACGCGGCCGAACTGCCTGCCACCGGGTAGAGGTCGTTCGTCACCACCGTGAGCCGCCCTCCGCCGGGCCGGCCGGACAGTACCCGAACGAGGCGGAACAGCGTGACCACGTCGCCGCGGCCGGGGGGCGTGAACCCGACCCGTTCGGGGACCGGCCGGAACGCGAGGAAGACTACGTCCGCCGCGGCAGGCAGGGCGGCCGCGAACGCTTCCAATTCGGCGACGGGCGTTCCCGGGCCGTCCGGGTCGAACGCGAGCACAGTCGCCCCCGCGGCCCGAAACTCGGCCGCCAGCCCGAACGATTCCCGGGCCGCCACGACCGCGACCGGCCCGCCGGTCGGCCGCCGCTCCGACACCTCCACCGGGACCCATGTCACCCGGTAGGCGGCCGGGGCCGGAACCTCGGCCGGTTCCGGGACGGCCGGTTGCGGCACTCGGGCACCCGGTACGGGCCAGTACGACTGCCGCTCGAACGGGTACGCCGGCAGCGAGGGGGGCACCCACGAACCCGGCGGGAACACCCGGTCCCAGGCGAGGTCGTAGCCCGCGGTGTACCCGGCGGCCGTGTCGTGCAAACGGTCGGGCGGGCCGGTCAGGGCGGCGTCAAACCGGGCTTGCGCCGCCGCGTCGGGCGCGAACCGGGGCGGTCGAAGCCCGACCGGCACGCCCCCCTCGGCGACCGCGGCGAGCTTGTCCGCCAGTTCCCCGGTCGACCCGGCGACGACGGCGACCCGGTGCTCGAAGTGCGTCCGCCCGGCCGCGAGCGTCCCGGCTACGTCGGCGAACGCGACACCCGCCCCCGGCCCGCGAAGCCACCGGACCAGGTCCGCACACCGCAGACGGAGGGCTGTCACGGTCCGTGCGGACACCGGCACCACCACACTCCCGCGGACCTCGGGCCGGGCCGACCGGAGCGGCGCTTCTTCCAGCACCGCGTGGGCGTTCGTCCCGCTCACGCCGAAGGAACTGACGGCCACCCGCCGCGGCGAGCCGGCGAGTTGGTCCCACCGTTCCGCGGACGTCGGCAGGCGGAACGGACTCCCGGCCAGCGCGAGCCGGCGGTTCGGGGTGGACAGCGGGACGAGCGGCGGGATGGTCTGGTGTTCCAGGCACAGGACCGCCTTGATGAGTCCGACCACCCCGGCCGCGGCCGACGTGTGGCCGATGTTCCCTTTGACGGAACCGAGCCGGCAGAACCCGTGATCGCCGGTCTGTCCGCCGTACACCTCCGCCAGTGCCGCGAACTCGATCGGGTCGCCGAGCGGGGTGCCGGTGCCGTGGGCCTCGACCAGCGTGACCGTCCGCGGGTCCACCCCGGCCCGACGGTACACGGCCGCGAGCAGGTCCGCCTGCGCCCGCGGGTTCGGGGCCGTGATGCCGTTGCTCCGCCCGTCCTGGTTCACCCCGGACCCCCGGATCACCGCGCGGACCCGGTCGCCGTCCGCCAGCGCCCGGTCGAGCCGCTTCAGCACGACGACCCCGACCGCCTCGCCGACGCCGATCCCGTCGGCGGCGTCGTCGAACGGCTTGCACCGGCCGTCCGGCGCGAGCATCCCGGCCCGGGTCATCATGCCGAACGGGGCCTCGTCCGGGAACACCGTGACCCCGCCGGCCAGGGCCGCCTCGCACTCGCCGGAGAGGATCGATCGGCACGCGCGGTCGATCGCCACCAGGGACGACGAGCAGGCCGTGTCGATGGTCAGGGCGGGGCCGCGGAGGTCCAGGAAGTACGCGATCCGGGCGGCGAGCAGGGACACCGTGTTGCCGAACAGCATGTGCCCTGCGGCCTCCGGCGGGGCGGCCACGGCCACCCGGTCGTACCCGGAGTGGAGCGCGCCGGCGAACACCCCGACGGCCCGCCCGGCCACCCGGTCGCGGCCGAACCCCGCGTCTTCCAGCGCGTTCCAGGCTTCTTCGAGGAACAACCGCTGCTGCGGGTCCACGACCACGGCCTCGGTCGCGGACATGCCGAAGAACGCGGGGTCGAAGCGATCGATCTGGTCGAGGAACCCGCCCCGCCGGGGGGAGGCACCGGGCCAGCGGCCGGGCGGCACGTCGCGGACCGCCGACCGGCCGGCGACGACGAGATCCCAGAAGGCGGCGAGGTCGTCCGCCCCGGGGAACCGCCCGGCCATGCCGACGACGGCGACCCCGTCGGACCCGGGCTCGGGCGGAGTCGGGCGGGCGGTGAGGCGGGCGAGCCGTTCGGTGTACGAGATCATGGTGCGGGTCCGGGGTGCGGGGCGTGGGGGGACCGGTTACCGGTCGGCCCCGAGGTGGCCGCGGTTCACCCGCTCCAACTCGGCGGCCGGGGCGTCCGTGTCCTTCCGCGCCGCGATCAGCAGGTACAGCACGACCCCGAGCCGCAGCGCCTGACCGTAGTTGTTCCAGGCCTTGTTGAACTCCTCGAACACGCGGAACCGGTCCCCGCGGCCGGCCCGGTCGGCCTCCCGCCGCTCCTCGGCAAGTGTCGCGTCCAGGTGCGGGTCTTCCATGAAGTTCGCGATCTCCTGCGACACGTCGATGACCTCGTCCAGCCGGATCCGGTGGCGGGCCAGGATCGCGGCGTACTCGGCCTTCGGGGTCGTGTAGGACCCGATGTGCGGCAGGTTGATCGGGGCCAGCGTGTTCGCGACGCTCTCGACCAGCAGGAGGTGGCCGCCCGGGCGCAGGTTCCGCCCGATGTTCCCGAACAGGGCTTCCTTGTCTTCGATGTGGTGGGCCACCTCGACGCCGAACACCACGTCGAACGGGCCGGGGAATTCGTCCCGCCCGCTGTCCCGGTTGTAGACCGTCACCCGGCCGTCGAGCCGCTGCTCCCGGACCCGGCTCTGCCCGGCCTTCGCCTGTTCCGGGGACACGGTGTACCCGACCGCCTCCAGGTGCGGGTGTTTCTTCGCCAGCGTGATGACGTCCGTGGCAAACCCGCACCCGAAGTCGAGCACCCGCTTCGCGCGGGAGAAGTCGACCGGGGCGAAGAACACCTCCCGCATCTCCCGCTGCCGCCGCAGGGTCAGGTCGTAGTGCTCCCGGTACTTGTCCGGCTCGCGGAACGTGCGGGTCCACGAGAACCCCGGAACGATCTCCGGGAACGGGGCCAGGGTGACGTACGTCTCCTCGAACGAGTTCAGCCCGGACCGAGTGGCGTAGTCGTAGAACGCGGCGACCGGGTTCGCCGGCGGTGGTGCCGGGCGGGGGGCCGAAGCCGGAGAGGAGCCGAGAACCGCCGCGACGGCCGGCCGGTGGCGGTCGACCAGGAACTCGGCCAGGGCAGCGAGCGTCGGGTGCTCGAACACCGTCTCGACGCCCAGCCGAAGGTCGAACTCGCGGTTCACCCGGTCGAGGAACCGGACGCCGGACAGGGACGTGACCCCGAGGTCGGCGAACGGGGTTCGCGGGCCGAGATCGTCCGACCGCAGTTTGAGCACTTCCGCGAGGGCGGCTCCGAGGTGCGCCGTCAGCCGGGCGGACAGGTCGTCGCCCGCCGCCGGGGGGGCCGGGGCGGGAACCGGCGGTTCGGCCCGCTGGCGGAGCTTTTCGACGTAGGTGCGCATCGGGGCCTCGGGTGGCGTCGGGGTGTCAGGTTTCGGGATCGGTAGCGGGAACCGGCGGCGGCGGAAGGCGGGCGGCGGGCCGTGCGGGCGGCGGGGGCCGGCCGGCGGGGGGGCTTCTTCGAGGACGACGTGGGCGTTCGTCCCGCCCAACCCGTAGGTGGGGACCCCGGCCCGCCGCGGGGCCGGACCGGCGGGCCAATCGGCATTCGTGGGTGCGACTCGGAGCGGGCCGGCGGCGAAGTCCATCTCCGGTCCGGCGTCCCGGAACCCGGCGACGCCCGGCAGGGTGGCGTGCTTGAGCGCGAGCACGCCGGCCACGAACCCGGCCAGTCCACCGGCCGCGTCGAGTGCCCCGATCACGGCTTTCACCGCCCCGAGCCGGCACCCGCCCGGCGGGCCGCCTGCTTCGCCGAACGCCGTCGCGAACGCGCTCACTTCCGCGAAGTCGCCGGCCGGCGAACCGGCCCCGTGGGCTTCGATCAACCCGATGGTCCGCGGGTCGGTGTCGGCGTCCCCCCATGAGGCTCGGACGCACGCGGCCTGCCGCGCCGGGTTCGGGAGCGTCGGCGACCCGGACCGGCCGCCGGCGTGGTTCACCGCCGACCCGCGGACGACGGCGTGGATCGGGTCGCCGTCCGCGAGGGCCCGGTCGAGCGGCTTCAGCACGACGGCGGCCGCCCCCTCGCCGCGGACCTGCCCGTCGGCCGCCGCGTCGAACGGCCGGCACGCCCCGGACTTCGACAGCACCCCGAGCCGGGCCAGCCCTTCTGTTTCGGCCGCCGACAGGAGGAGGCTGACCCCGCCGGCGACGGCCAGTTCGCACTCGCCGGCCCGCAGCGCCCGGACCGCCCGGTGGACCGCGACCAACCCGCTCGCACACGCCGCGTCGACGACCTCGCTCGGGCCGGTCCAGTCGAACGCGAAGGACACCCGGTTCGGCACCATCGCGTGGACGCCGCCGGTCACGGCGAGCGCGTCCGGCGGCGGGACCGGCCCGCCGGCCGCCTCCGCGAGCGCCGCCCGGTGGCCGGGCGAGTAGACCGCCGCGAACACCCCGACGGCCGTGCCGGCGGTCGCGTCCGGTGACAGCCCGCTGTCAGCGACGGCGGCCCGAACGGTTTCGAGGAACACCCGCTGGTGCGGGTCCATCGCCTCCGCCTCGAGCGGGGAGATCTTGAACATCAGCGGGTCGAACTCGTCGACCCCGGCCGCGAACCCGGACGTTCCGGGAAGGGCGGCACGCCCCGCCGGGGCCGGGCCGAACGCCGGCCGTCCCGCGGCGATCCTCTCCCACAGCGCTGTCGGATCGTCCGCACCCGGGAACCGGCCGGCCATGCCGATGACGGCGATGTCGCCCGTTCGTGTGGATCGGGTCGAGGCCGTGAGGCCCGCCGAGGTGTCGGTGTCGGGCCTCGCTGATTCGACCCGACCGACCGGCCCACCTCCCCACTGTTCCCGCAGTCGGTTCAAGTGGGTCAGGCTCTCCAGCACGCGGTCCTCGGGCACGCCGAAGTCGATCAGGCACGCGACCTCGGTGACGCCGGCCGCGCGGACGGACTCCAGCACCCGGTCGCAGGCGGCCGGCGGGCCGAACAGGGCGGCCGTGGCCCGGTACCGCTCGAAGGCGAACCCCGCGACCTGATCCGCCTGCCCGTTCGCCAGCGCGGCCGCGTCGGCCGCCGCGAGCTTGTGCAGATCGAGGGAACTCCGCAGGTACCGCAGGAACGGCTCACGGACGAGGGATTCGGCCCGGGCCGCGTCGGGATCGACGTAGGTGTGGAGCATCAGGGTCACTTGCCCGCCGGCCGGGTCGAGGCCGGCGGCCCGGCGGGCGTCCCGGTAGGCGGCCGTCCGCTCCGCGAGTTCGGCCGGCGTGCAACCGAGCATCATCGTGAGGACGTGGAACCCGTTCGCCCCGGCGGCACGGAACGTGGCCGGGCTGAGGGCCGTCAGCCACACCGGCAGTTCCGCCTGCACCGGCCGCGGGTACGTCCGCACCGGCGTGTCGGCCCCGACGCCGTTCGGCCACGCCACCGCCTCCCCGCGCCACAGCCGGCGGACCTGCTCGATCCCCTCGCGGGAAAGCTCCTTCGCCCGCGGGAACGAGGCCGGGGCGAGCACGAAATCGTCCGGGTTCCAACCGCTGCCGAACGCCAGATCGACCCGCCCGGCGGACAGGTTGTCCACCATCGCCCACATCTCGGCGACGCGGGCCGGGTGCCACAGCGGGAGGATGACGCTGCCGCCCCGGAGTCGGACCCTGTGGGTCAGTGGGGCCAGCGCGGCGGCCAGGACCGCCGGGTTCGGGTACGGCCCCCCGAACGGGTGGAAGTGCCGCTCCGGCAGCCAGACCGCGTCGAACCCGTCCCGGTCGGCGGCGACCGTGGCTTCCCGGACGAGTCGGTAGGCGTCGGCCCGCGGTCGGTCGTCGGCGAGCGCGGAGAAGAACATCAGGCTGAACCGCAGCCGGGTAGGCGGGACGGGTGCGGGCCGGCCGGCGGCGAACGCGGCCGGTGACAGGGACGTGTCACCCCGGGCGGCGCGGGCGGCCCGGGCGGCCCGCAGCAGTTCCTCGCGGTTGGTCACGGCCGGGCCTCCGCGGGGGTTCGGCGGGCGTCGAGTGCGGCGCACAGGGCGGTCAGCGTCGGATGTTCGAAGAACGTCCTGGGATCGACCGCAACTCCGAGCTGGCTGCGGATGCGCTCCGCCACCCGCAGCGCCGAGATCGAGTCCAGCCCCAGGTCGGCGAACGGCGTGTCCGGCCCGAGCCGGTCGGCCGGCAGTTTCAGTTGAGCACGGAACGCCTCGGCGACGACGGCACGGGTGTGGCCGTTCGACTCGGGCGGGTGGTGCCCGTTCCGGGACGGGGCTGGAGGCTCGGCCCGCAGATAGTCCAGGTACGCCCGCAGGTCGTCGTCCGACATGGCGTCGAACTCGTCGCCGGCTGCTTCCGGAGGCACCTGTGGCGGCTCGGCGGACGCCAGCGCCCGCACGCGGACCGGGTCGCCCACGATCACCGCGACCGACGATTCCCCGGACGCCAGCGCCGCTTCCAGGAGCGTGACTCCGCCGGCCGCGTCGAGCGGGGCCAGCCCCAGTTCCCCCAACTCGCCCCGCTTGTCCGGGGTCAGGAACTCGTCGTACTCCCACTGCGGCCACGCCACGGCGACCGTCCGCCCCGCCCGCTCGCCGGCCGCCACCCGACCGGCTCGGGCTTCGGCAAACCGATCCTGGGCCGCGCACGCGTAGGCATAGTCCGCCCCGCCAGCGAGGCCGTGCCATGCGGCGAGCGACGAGAACAACACGAACAGATCGAGCGGTTCCGCCGCCGTCGCCCGGTCCAGCACGACCGTCCCGATGAGTTTCGGATCGCAAACGGCCCGCACGTCGGCCGGCGTCTTGTCGCGGACCCGGCCGTCCCGCACGCCGCGGACGAGGGACAGCACCCCGTTCAGGCCACCCCACGTTTCGCGGGCCGCAGCCACGGCCGCGGCGACCGCCGCACCGTCGGTGACATCGGCCTGACAGTACAGCAACTCGCCGCCGGCCGCCCGCACGCCGGCGGCGAGCCGGTCGACCACCTCCCCCGCCGGCCGCCGGCCGAGGACGACGAGCCGGGCCGCGAACCGCCGCGCGAGTTCGACCGCGAACCGTCGGCCGACCTCGCCCAACCCGCCAGCGAGCAGGTACACGCCGCCGCGCCGGAAACCGCCCGTGCCGGCGGCGGACACCTCGCGGACCCGCCGCGACATCCGGATGTCACCGTCCCACCGCACCTCGGGAGGCCCACCGGCGGCCAGTTCCCTCAGCCCGACGCCGACCGCGTCCGCGGCGGCCGTCACGCCGACGGCCCGAACCGCGTGCCCCGGGTTTTCCAGGCTCGCCGTCCGGGCGATCGCGGCCACCCTGCCGTCGGCCGCGTCACGGTACACCGACACGACCCGGGCCGGCTGACCGGGCCGCTGCCGGTCCGCCGCCCGGATCAGCCACAGCAGCGCGAGCGGGTTGAATCCGCCGGGGTCGTGAACCAAGACCGCGCGGAACACGCCGGGCGGCACCGCCCGCATCAGCGATTCGTAGTCCTCGGGTGCGTCGGGCCGGAGTTCGTACCGGTCGTCCGAGACGGCGCGAAACGCCGGGCCGGGCACCACCCAAACGCGGCCCGGGGCGGCCGGCCCGGGTTCCCGTGCGAACAGCCAGACCGGCCCGGATCCACTCGATTCTGGGATCCCTGGGGCGACTTCCCACCGCCGAGCGAACAGCAAACCGGGCGGTGCCTGGGCCGCCGGCGCGTCGAGCCAGTACCGCTCCCGGGCGAACGGGTAGCCCGGCAAAGACACGACCCGCCCGGCCGCTGGCGGGGTGGGACGGCCGGCTGTCACGGGATCCGGCACGATCCCGGCCTCCAGCGCCGCCGTGAGTCGGCCCAAGGCTTCTTCCACCGACCGGGCCGTGACGGTCAACCGGCACGGCATCGGCTCCCGCCCGGCGGCCAGGGTGAACGCCACGTCGGCGAGCGACCACGCGCCGCCGTCCGGCCTCGGCCGTTGAAGGGTGTCTCGCAACCGGGCGACGGCCTCGCGCAGCCGGTCCGGGTCGCGGGCCGACACGACGACGGGGAGCGGGTCGGACCCCGCTGACGCGGCGACTCGCGCGGGGGCTTCTTCCAGAATCACGTGCGCGTTCGCCCCGCCCGCCCCGAACGAACTGACGGCCGCCCGGCGGGGCCGCCCGGTTGCCGGCCACGGCTCCACGCGGGCAGGCAATGTGAACGGCGAGCCGGCGAACCGAATGTCCGGGTTCGGCGGGTCGGCGTGCGGCGTCGGGGCGAACTCCCCGTGGACCAGTTGCAGCACGGCCCGCGTCAGCCCGGCGACCCCGGCCGCGGCCTCCAGGTGCCCGACGTTCGCCTTCACCGACCCGAGCCGGACCGTGCCAGGCGGAACGCCGGCGAACGCCCGGTTCAGCCCGGCGACCTCCAGCGGGTCGCCGAGCGGGGTGCCGGTGCCGTGCCCTTCGACGTACCCGATGGTGTCGGGCGCGACCCCGGCCCGCGCCAGTGCGGCGGCAATCACGGCCCCCTGGGCGGCGGCGTTCGGCACCGTGTACCCGGTCGTCCGTCCCCCGGCGTTCACCGCCGACCCCTTGATGACCGCCCAAACCCGGTCCCCGGCGGCCAGGGCGTCGGCCAGCGGCCGCAGCACCGCGACGCCGACGCCCTCCCCGTCCACGAACCCGTCAGCCCCGGCCCCGTATGCTTTTACGATCGGTCCGGCCGAGAGCATCCCGGCATAGCTGAGGCTGGCCCAGTGCCGAGGGTGGAGCACGAGGTTCACCCCGCCGGCCAGGGCGACCTTGCACTCGCCCCGCCGCAGGGCTTCGCACGCGAGGTGAATCGCCGTCAGCGATGCCGAGCACGCGGTGTCGACGGCCAGGCTCGGGCCGTGGAAGTCGAACAGGTACGACACCCGGTTGGCGACCGACCAGTACGACCGGGTCGCCGCGGTCGGGTGACCGGCCGCCGCCGCCCCGGCCGCGACCCACTGGTACGTCGGGTTCATCACCCCGGCGAACACCCCGACCGGGTTGCCGGCCGGCGTGCCGACGGCCGCCGCGAGCCGGGCCGGGGGGTAACCCGCGTCCTCCAGGGCCGTCCAGCACTCCTCGACCCACAGCCGTTCGTGCGGGTCCATCGCCTCGGCCTCGGCCGGGCTGACGCCGAAGAACAGCGGGTCGAACCGGTCCACGCCGTCGAGGAACCCGCCCCAGCGGACGCCGGCCCCGGCGGTTCGCCAGTCCCACCGGTCCGGCGGAACCTCGCGGATGCCGGACTTCCCGGCCCGCAGGTTGGCCCAGAACGCGCCCAGGTCCACCGCCCCCGGGTAGCGGCCGCTCAGCCCGACGACGGCGATGTCGCCGCCGACCACGTCAGGCGTCGGGGCCGGGGGTGCGATCGGAAGCGGGGCGGTGATGGAGGCACCGAACTTCGCGGCGACCTGCGGGCCGTAGTGGGCCGCGAGGTGGGCCGCGAGTTTCCCCAGCGTCGGGTACTCGAACAGCAGCGTCTTCGGCACGCCGGGGAAGTCGGCGTGGATGCGGTTCCGCACCTCCAACGCGGTCAGTGACTCCAGCCCGTACCGCTCGAACGGCTGGTCCGGCTCGATCTGCCCCGGTTCGACGTGCAGCACGGCGGACAGCACCCGGCGGACGTAGTCGTCGAGCCGATCGGTGTCGGCGGGCGGATCGGAGGACGCAACGGATTCAACAACCCGGGCGGGTCGGACGTCCTGTGGCCCGGCCCCGACCGCAACCCACCCGTCGGACTCGGCCACGACAACCGCCTGCTGGACCTCGCCCCCGGCGGTGTGGCGGACACCGACCTCGGACACGACGCGAAATCCTTGAATTCCCAGGAGCCGGTGCCAGTCGGCGGCGGCCGCCAGGGGGGCGTTAGGCAGTCGGTCGGCCGGGTCCGCGGCCCGCCACCAGCCGTCGGTCAGCCCGAACGTCAGGGTCGCAAAGTCCCGGGCTGCCGTCACTTCGTTCACCACCAGCACCCCGCCGCCGGCGAGCAACCGCTTCACCCCCCCGAGCGTGTCCGCGAGCCGGCGGGTCGCGTGCAGCACGTTCGCCGCGACCACGACATCGAACGTGCCCGGGGCGAACCCGGCCGCCTCCGCGGGCTGCTCGGCGTCGTACAGCGCGTACCGAACGAACGGGTACCCGGCGGCGAACCCGCCGCGGGCGTGGTCGAGGAACCGGCGGGACACGTCGGTGTACAAGTACTCGACCCGCTCCGCGAACGGTCGCAGCGCGTCCAGGACGGCGCGGGCCGTTCCGCCCGTACCGGCCCCGACTTCCAGCACCCGGATCGGACCCAGGTGGCCGGTCGCCAGCCGGCCGGCGACGGCCGCCGCGACCGCCGCCGCAGTCGCCCGGTGGCAGAAGTCGGACAGCGGGTTGCCGCGGTAGATTCGCTCCACGAGGTCCAGTGACCCGTCGGGGAACAGGACCCCGACCGGGTCGGTCCGGCCGGCCACGACCGCGGGTAGCTGGTCGATGCACGCGTCCAACAAGGCCCGTGTGTGCCGCACCCACTCGCGGTCGCGGCCGGCGGCGTCGACCGCTTCGACCGCCTCGGCCGCGGCGTGACGGGTCGGTGTCACTGCCGGCCGCCACAGCGGGTCGTCCGGGCCGCGGGCCGGTTCGATCAGGCCGGCTCGGCGGAACCCGGCGAGCAGCGCGGCGAAGAGCCGGGCGTACTTCGGCACCACCCCGACCTGCCGTCCGAGGCCCGCCGCCGTGTACGGTTTGCCGGCCGACAGCCCGGCCGCAGTGGTCAGCCCGTCCCACGCCCGCCGCCAGCCGTACCGCTCCAGGGCGGCCATCGCATCGTCCACGTCCGGGAACCCGCGGTCCGCCTCAGCGGCCAGCGGAGCGAGGGCGGCCGGGACGCGGTCCGTCCGGGGAACCGCCGGCAGCCGGCGGACGACCGGGCGGGACGGGTCCAGCCCGAGGGCTTCCAGGACCGGCGGGTCCGCCTTCACGGCCACGACCTGCCCGCCCAGCGCGACGGCCTGCGCGAACGCCTCCAGCCCTTCGGACGTCCCGATCTCGCGGACCCCGTGGCGGGCGAGGCGGTCGCGGGTGGCGTCGTCGGCGACGGCCCCGACCTCGCCCCAGTAGCCCCACGACACGGTCACCGCCGGCACCCCTTCGGCACGGAGCCGGGCCGCGAGGGCGTCCTGGTACGCGCACCCGGCCGCGTAATTCCCCTGCCCGGCCGCACCGGGCAGGGCGTTCGCCGACGAGAAGAACGCGAGGTAATCCAGCGGTTCCCCGGCCACCGCCCGGGCGAGTGCGAGGCCGCCGTCGGCCTTCGGGCGGACGACCTCGTCGAAGGCGTCGGCCGTCATCCGGTCGAGCGTCCCGTCTCGCAGGACCAGGGCCGAGTGGATCGCCCCGGTGACCGGCCCCCAGCGCCGCCGGACTTCCGACACGACCGCCGCGAGGGCCACCGGGTCGGCCGCGTCGGCGGCGAAATACTCGGCCTCCCCGCCGACCGCCCGCACCCGATCGAGCTTCGCCCGGATCGCGTCGTCGACCTCCCGCCGGCCGACGAGGGCGACCCGGGCGGCCGACGTGCGGGCAAGAAACACCGCGGTTTCCAGGCCGATCCCGCCCGCCCCGCCGACGATCACCACCACGCCCCGCTCGCGGAACGCGGCCGGCGGCGGCGGCTCGACCCGCTCCAGCGCCCGCCGGTACCGCCGGCCGCCGCGGACCGCCACGTCCCGCACCGGCCGCCCCGCCGGTTCCACCCGCGCGACCGCCCCCGCCGTGGCCGGGTCGCCGTCGGCGTCGATCAGCACGACGGACAGTTCGGGGTACTCCAGCGCGATCGTCTTCGCCAGGCCGGACAGGAGGCCGTCCCGCGGGTCGGGGAGATCGCCCGAGAGAACCGCGTGCAGCCGCTCCGTCACGACGACCAACCGCCGCGGCCGTCCGGTCCCCACTGTTGCGGCCAGCGCCTTCGCGGCGGCGATCAGGTCGGCGGCCGCGGTGCGGTCCGGGTGCAGGTCGCCGTCCGCGGACTTCCCGCCGCCGATCAGCGATACGGTACACGGCCCGTCGCAGTCCGCGGCAAACGCCCGCACGCGATCGGCGGCGTCCCTCCCAAGGACCAGCACCGGTCCCGGGTCGGAGGGCAGGTCGGCGACGGCTTCCGCGACCCAGACCGGGCGCATCAGCGTCACGCCGTCGGCCCGCGCGGCGCGAACCGTCAGCCCGGCGAACGCGGCCAGCACGGTCCCGGTTTCGCCCAGCAGTTCCAGGTCGAACGTCGCGATCCCTTCGGCCGGCCGCCACGCGGTTCGGGTCGCCCGCACGTATCGGGCGTCTCGGACGGGAGCGTACACCCGGAATTCGTCCAGCGCGAAGGGCACCAGTGGGTCGCGGGCGGCCGCGTCCACAAATCCCACTACGGCTTGCAACGCCGCGTCCAGCACGCGAGCCGGCAGCGGGTCGTCCCCGAGGCCCGCGGGGGCCACGAGTTCCGCGAACACCGTATCCGTCGCGCGGCCGACTCGGGCCAGACCGCGGAGGGTCGGCCCGTACTCCAGCCCGAACGCGGCCAGTCGGGCGTACACCGTCTCCCCGTCCAACCACTCCGAAACGGAAGTGAGTGACGACGCGATGTCACACGGCGAGGGCGCGGTGGCGTCCCCGGCGGCGACCTTCCCCGTGCAGACGGTGGCATCCCCGGCGCGGACCGCGAACGCGCCGTCCGGGTCGACATCGACCGCGGCCGACACCGGCGCTCCGTCCACCGCGAAGGGGGCCCGCCAGACCACCTCGCGGAGCGCGGCGGGGGATCGGGCGAGGGCGGCGGTCCACACCAGCCCGAGTTGGACGACGCCGGGGACCAGCAGCCGCCCGCGGACGCGGTGGTCGCGGACGACCGGATCGTCGGGGGCGAACACCGGGCGCGGTGCGGGACTCGGCCCGAGGGACAGCGGTTCCGGCAGCGGGAATCGCTGGCCGACGAACGGGATCGGTGGCACCGGCACTCGGCGGCCGGGGCTCGCGGGGTACGGCCCGGTCCGGTCGACCCACCGGCGGGCCGCCTCGCCCGGGTCGGCCGGGTTCCCGGCCAACCAGTCGTTCAGCCGGTCCACCGCGTCGGCCGCCGTCGTCGCGACGACGGCGAGCCGGTGCGGGAGTTCTTCCCGGCCGGAGCGGAGTGTCATCGCGATGTCACCGAGCGACCACGGCGACCCGCCGAGGAAGTCGCGGAACTTCTCGGCATACGCCCGCAGTTGCTCGGCCGATCGGGCCGACAGCCCGATCATCGCCGGGTCCGAGACCGCGGCGGGCGGGCGGGCGTTGGGGTACTCCTCGAGGACGAGGTGGGCGTTCGAGCCGCCGGCCCCGAACGAGCTGAGGCCCGCCCGGCGCGGGCCGGGTGAGTTCCACGGCGTCAGGTCGTGGCCGAGCCGGAACGGGGTGCTGGCGAAGTCGATCCCCGGGTTCGGCCCGTCGAATCGTGGCAGCGGGGCGTGTTCCCGGTGGCGGAACTGGAGCAGCACCTTCGTCAGCCCGGCGACCCCGGCAGCGGCCTCCAGGTGGCCGACGTTCGCCTTCACCGACCCGAGCCGGATCGAGCCCGGTGCGGCGGCCGCGTACCCCTCGGCCAGCCCGGCCACTTCCACGGGGTCGCCGAGCGCGGTGCCGGTGCCGTGGCCTTCGACGTAGGTCACGGTCCGCGGGTCGACGCCGGCGTCGCGGACCGCTTCGGCGATCGCGGCCGCCTGCCGGCCGGGGTGCGGGACCGTGTACCCGTTCGTCTTTCCCCCGTGGTTCACGGCCGACCCGAGGATGACGGCGTGGATGAAGTCGCCGTCCGAGATCGCGGCCGCGAGGGGCTTCAACACGACCGCCCCGACGCCCTCGCCGGGGACGTACCCGTCCCCGCCGGCCGCAAAGCTGCGGCACCGTCCGTCGGACGCCGCGAACTGTCCCTGGCTGAGCCCGACGAGCCGCAGCGGGTGCAGGATCAGGCTCACCCCGCCGGCCACCGCGGCCCGGCACCGCCCGGCCCGCAGCGCCTCGCACGCCAGGTGGATCGCCGTGAGGGACGCCGAGCACGCGGTGTCGACGGTCAGGCTGGGGCCGCGGAAGTCGAACGCATACGACACCCGGTTCGCCACCGACCAGTACGGGGCGGCGGCGGCCGGCGGCTTCCCGGCGGCGAGTGCCTCGGCCCCGAACAAAGCGAAATCCCCGTACATCACCCCGACGAACACGCCGACCGCGCGGTCCGGCCCGCCCAGCCCGGCCCGTGTGTACCCGGCGTCGGCGACGGCCTGGTACGCGACCTCCAGAAACAGCCGCTCTTGCGGGTCGGTGCGGGCCGCGTCGCGCGGCGAGATGTCGAAGAACAGCGAGTCGAATCGGTCGGCGTCGGCGAGGAAGCCGCCCCACTTTGCGTACCCCTTTCCGGGCGTGCCGCGGGCCGGGTCGAAGTACCGGGCGTGGTCCCACCGGTCCGCGGGCACCTCGGTCACGCAGTCGCGGCCAGCCCGAAGGTTCGCCCAGAAGGCGTCGAGGTCCGGGGACAGCGGATACCGCCCGGCCACGCCGACGATTGCGATCGGCCCGCCGCCAACCGCCGACGCGGATGGGGGCGTGACGGCGGGAACCAGGGTCGGGGCCCCCCCGGGAAGGCGGTCGCCGTGCCGGGCGGCGAGGTGGCCGGCGACGGCGGCGAGCGTGGGGTGCTCGAAGAACAGCGTCCGCGACACCGGGCCGAGGTCGGCGTCGAGCCGGGCGTTCAGCTTGCCGATGAGCAGCGAGTCGATTCCGTAGTGTTCCAACGGTTCGTCCGGGTCGAGTCGGTCCGTCGGGATGTTCGTGACGGCGGCCACGACCCGCCGCAGGTAGGCGAGCGCCGTCCCCGGGTCCGCGGCCGGAGCCGGGGAAGTGGTGGCGGCTCCGAACCACCGGGCGAGGTGCCGGGATATCCCGTCCGGGTCGCCCGACAGCGGCATCGACCGCACCCCGTCGACCGTGAGCGCCCAACCGAGGGCGGTCCGGCCGTCCGCCGTGTCGAGCCACCCGGCCCCGGTCGCGGCCCGCAGTTCGGTCTCGGTCTGCCCGCCGGCCGACAGACCGCCGTCCCGCCAGAACGGCCAATTGATCGACCGCGTCCGTCCGCTTCGTTCCCCGCGGGATACGGCGGCATCTCGCGTCACGGCGAGGGCGTCGAGGGCGGCGTTCGCGGCGGCATAGGCGGACTGCCCGGCCCGGCCGAACACGGCGGCCACCGACGAGAACGCCACGAAGAAGTCCAGCGGTTCGGCCCGGGTGGCGGCGTCGAGGGCAGCGAACCCGCTCACCTTCGGGGCGAAGACCGTCGCCGCGGCCGCCGCGTCGAGCCGCACGAGCCGGGCGTCGGCCGTGACCCCGGCGGCGTGAACCACCCCGCGGACGGGGCCGGCCCGGCGGGACACCTCGGCGACGACCCGCGCGACCGCGGCGGCGTCGGCCACGTCAGCGGCGCGGTGTTCGGCCCGGCCCGGACCGCGGTTCAGTGCGTCGAGCAGCCCCGCCGGCGGCCCGGACCGCGAAAGCAGGACCGCGACCCCGCCGCCGGCGACGACCCACCCCGCGACGTGCCGGCCGATGCCCCCGGCCCCGCCCGAGATCAGGTACACGCCGCCGGGCCGGATTGACAGTCCGCTGTCACCGGGGGGGGCGGCCCGGTCGAGCGTCAGTTTGCGGCGCTCGCCGCCGGCGTACAGAACCGCCGGGTCTCCGGCGTCCGGCGAAGCCGCCTCGGCTGCCGCGACGGCTTCGAGGTCACCCCCGCCGGACACGGCGACGGCGACGAGTGACAGCCGGTTGTCTTCGTGCCGCAGGGCGCGGGCCAGGCCGGCGACGGCGGCCGTCGTCGGGTCGAGGTCCGGGCCGCCGGTCGGTTGGGCGTACACCACCCGGGCCGGCAACGCGCCCGGGGTCGTCAGCAGTTCCCGGCACCTGTCGAACACGTCCCAGAACCCGCGGCCGACGCCGTCGGCGTGCCCCGAACCGAGGATGACGGTCGCCCGCGCGCCCGCTGACGGCGGCAGCGGGCGCGGCTCCCACCGCGGGCGGTAGAGGAGCAGCTCCGTCGGCACGCTCAGCCGGGGCGGGCGGGCGACCAGTCCGTCGAGTCTGGCCAGTTCCTCGCCCGTTTCCGCGACCAGCGACACGGTGAGCACGACCGTCTCGCCCGTAGGGTCGCCCGCCCGGCGGACGACGGCGAAGCACCGGGCCGGCGGCGCGCAAGCCACCGACCACTCGGCCGCGTGGTACGGCACAACCAGGTCCATCCGGCCGCCGCCGGCGAGCGCCAGCCCCACGGCCGCCTGCACCGCGGCATCGACCAGGGCGGGGTTCACTTCCCAGGGCCCGGCCCGGTCGGCGGCCGCCGGCAACGCGAGCCGGGCGACCGCGGTGCGGCCGTCGCTCCACAGTTCTTCGATGCCCTGGAACGACGGGCCGTACTCCATGCCGAGGGCGCGGAGTCGCTCGTACACCGCCGGCCCAGCCATGCGCACGGGCCACCCGGACCGTTCGACGTTCGACAGGTCGACCGTGCTCGTCCGGGGTGTCTCGAAACGCACGCGCCCGTCGGCAAACACGTCCCCGCCCGAGCCGCCTACTTCGACGCCCGCCCCGTCGACCGCGGGAGTGAACGCGATGCGCACGGTCCGCCCGCCCGGGTCGACGGGGAGCGGGGACCGCCAGGTGAAGTCCGCGACGGAGACGGGGCGGCCCGGGAACGCGAGCCGGGCGGCGGCCCGGACCAGTTCCAGCGTCGCCACCCCGGGCAGCACCGGCCGGCCGCCGACCCGGTGGTCTTGCAGGGAGAACGCATCGATCGACAGCCCGATGTCATACGCCGGGGCGGCGGCCGACCCGACGGCCCGGAACGCGGCCGTCTCCCGCTCGTCGGTGCGGTCGGTTGGCCGGGGCGACCTGGGTCGCCAGTACCGGTCCCGCGCGAACGGGTAGCCCGGCAGGGGGACGCGGCGGCCGCCCGACCCGGCGAACACGTCCGCCCACCGGACCCGCCCGCCGGCGACGAACCCGGCCGCGATTCCGTCCAGGTTCGCGGCCCGTTCGACCGCCGTCGTCGCCGCGGATACGTCCCGGTTGCCGGGCACCTCGCCGGTCCACACGCTCGAGTCGGCCCCGTCCGCGAGCCACCGGGACAGCCGGTCTCTGAGTTCCCTGACCGATCCGGCCACGACGGCAAGTCGGTGGCCGAAGTGGTCCCGCCCGACGGCCAAGGTGTAGGCCACGTCGGCCAGTTCTGGTGGATCGGCCCGCAGCCGCTCGACCAGCCGGCGGACGCGGCCGGTCAGGGCGTCCGCGGTCTTCCCGGAAAGGACCACGAGCCGCGGCCCCGGGGCCGGTACGGGACGCGGGGCCGGGGGCCACTCCTCGACGACGGCGTGCGCGTTCGTGCCGCTGAACCCGAAGGAACTGACGGCCGCCCGCCGCAGGGTGCCGGCGGTCGGCCACCCGGTCGCCGCCGTCGGGACGAAGAACGGCCCACGAGTGAGGTCGATCCGCGGGTTCGGCCGCTCGAACCCGGCGGGGGGCGGCACCACGCCGCGTTCCACCGCGAGGACGGCCTTGACGAGCCCTGCCACCCCGGCCGCCGTCAGGGCGTGGCCGATGTTCGCCTTCACCGAACCGAGGCCGCACGATGCGGGGGGGCCGGCCACGGTGTCCGTCAGTGCCGCGAACTCGATCGGGTCGCCGAGCGGGGTGCCGGTGCCGTGCGCCTCGACGTACCCGAGCGCGCCTGCCGACACGCCGGCGGTAGCGTGAACGGTGCGGATCAGCGCCGCCTGGGCCGGGCCGCTGGGGGCGGTGATGCCGCTCGTCTTCCCGTCCTGGTTCGTGCCGGTCGCGGCGATCACGGCGCGGATGCGGTCCCCGTCGCGGACCGCGTCCCGCAGCCGCTTCAGGACGACGACGCCGGCCCCCTCCCCGGGCACGAACCCGTCGGCCCGGTGGTCGAAGGCATGGCACCGCCCGGTCGGCGATGCCATGCCGCTGTCACTCAGGAACAAGTGAATGTCCGGCTCGGTGAGCAGGACCGACACGCCGCCGGCCAGTGCCAGGTCGCAGTCCCCGGCCTGAAGCGCCCGGCAGGCCTGGTGAACCGCCACCAGCGACGAGGAACAGGCGGTGTCCACCGGTTGGCTCGGCCCCTTCAGGTCGAGCAGGTACGACACCCGGGCGGGCAAGATCGCGTTCGAATTCCCGACCGCCCCGAGGCCGTCCACGGCCCCCGGCCCGTACTCCTGGGCGGCCACCCCGACGAATACCCCGACCGGCGTGCCGGCCAGCCCGGACGGGGGAACACCGGCGTCTTCCAGCGCGTTCCAGGCTTCCTCCAGGAACACCCGCTGCTGCGGACTCATCCGCTCGGCCTCGGCCGCGGACAGGTGGAAGAACAGCGGGTCGAACCGGTCGTGGTCCGGCAGGAACCCGCCCCACTTCGACACCGTTTTGCCCGGCCGCTTGACCGGGTCGAACCACCGGGCCGCGTCCCAGCGCTCGGGCGGCACCTCGCTCACGGCCACCCGACCGGCCGCAATCAGGTCCCAGAACTCGTCGGCGGTCGCGGCCCCGGGGAACCGGGCGGCGAGGCCGATCACCGCGATCCGGTTGTCATCGGCCGCGGCGTTGGGTTCCGCCGACGCGATCGGGGCGGACTTCGCGAGGTGGGCCGCGAGGGCGTTCGCGGTCGGGTGGTTGTACAGGTCCGTCGCCGGGACCGGCACGCCGAGCGCCTGTTCCAGCGCGACCGCGAGTTGGGGGGCGACGATCGAATCCACCCCGAGTTCGCCGAACGGGCGGTTCGGGTCGAGTTCGTCGGCCGCCAGCCCCAGGCCCGCCGCGACGGTGGCAACAACCCGAGATGCGGTAGCGTCCGCCGGCCGAGGGGAAACAGAATAGGTCCGGGCTCGGTCTTCCGGGGTGGGTCGCGGTTCGGTCGTCGGGTCACCGGGCGCGTCGGCGACGATCACCCGGAGAACGGCCGCTTCCCCGTCCGGCGGGTAGCTCGCCGGGTACACGAAGCCCGCCGCCCGGAGGGCACCTTCCCAGAGTGCGGCGTCGAGGAGCGGGCCGTGCGGCAACCGGGCGGACGGGTCTTCGGACAGCCACCACCCGTCGAGCAGTCCGAAGGTGAGCGTCGCGTACAGCCCGCCCGCGGTGGTTTCCAGCAGCAGCAGCACGCCGCCGGGGGCGAGCAGGTCGCGGACCCGGCCGAGGGTCCGGTCGATCCGCCGGGTCGCGTGGAGTACGTTCGCGGCCAGCACGACATCGAACCCGCCGGGCGGAAAGCCCTGGGCCGCCGGGTCGCGGTCGATGTCGAGCGGGGCGAACCGGACGAACGGGTGGGCCGCCGCGAACGCCGCGCGGCCGCGGGCCAGGAACCCGGGGGACACGTCCGTGTAGTGGTACGTCACCCGGCCCGCGGCGGGCGCGAGGGCGGCCAGGGCGGCCGACGTGGTGCCGCCGGTGCCGGCCCCGATTTCGAGGATTCGCACCGGCCCGGCGACGGCCTCGACGGCCGCGGCCAGTCCGTCCGCGAGGGACCGATTCGCCGCGTCCGCCCACGGGTTCCCGCGGTAGATCCCTTCCACCAGGTCCGCACGGCCGCCGGGGAACAACACGTCGGTCGCCGGCACGGCCCCGGACAGCACGTCCGGCAGCCGGTCGAGGCACACGTCCAACAGCCGCAGATGGGCGGCGAACCCCGGGGTTTCCCGCAGCAACTCGGCCCGCCTGCGGTCGCGGGCCGCGGGCGGGAGCGGAGCCGGGCGGCCGAGGTCGGCGGCGACGGCTGCGATCACCCGGTCGAACTTCGGAGCCGCCCGGAGTAACGTCCGCAGGCCGGCCTCGTCCGCCGACAGGCCGGCGGACCGCAGCCGATCGAGCAGGACGCCGGCCGCGTAAGAGCCGAGCAGTTGGAACGGGTCGGGCACGATCACGAGGCCTCCCCGTTGGCGACCGAGCGGCCGAGCCGGGCACGGGCGGCGGCCCCGCGCGGGAGTTCGGCGGTTCCCGCGGCGATCCAGCACCGCCGCCGGGCGAACGGGTAGCCGGGGACGCCGACGACCCGGAACCCGTGCCCGCGGAACAGCCGGCCCCAGTCGACTGTCGCCCCGGAGCGGTAGAGCGCCAGCAGCGGTTCCCACGCGGCGGCATCGGCGGAGGCGATGACGAGTCTGCCGGCCGCCGCGTCGGCGTTCGCCCGCTGCGTCGTCGGGTCGGCGGGCGAAACGGCCGCTCCCGGCACTTCCTGACGCATCCGATCCACCACGTTCTGGAGGTCGGCCGGCCCGGCCGCGACGGCCGCGACCCGCCACCCGAAGTGCGCCCGGCCGGCGGCCAGCGTGAAGCACACGTCCCGCCAGTCGGCGTCGGCCGTCGTCAGCCACTCCTGCAAGTCGCGGAGCCGGGCGGCCAGTGCGTCCGCCGTCTTCGCCGACACCACGACCGGCACGCACCGCGGGTCCGTCCGGGGCACAGCCTCTTCGTAAGCCGCCCCATCGTCGAGGACGGCGTGGGCGTTCGACCCGCCGAAGCCGAACGAACTGACGCCCGCCCGCAAGGGTGCCCCGGGGGCCGGGGTCCAGTCCGTCGCCCGGTCCACGGCGTAGAACCGGGTGGCATCCAACCGCACCTGCGGGTTCAGGTCGCCGGCCGGGGCGGTCGGGGGCAACCGGCGGTGGCGGAGGGCGAGCAACACCTTCACGAGCCCGGTCGCCCCGCTGGCCGCGAGCGTGTGCCCGACGTTCCCCTTCACCGACCCGAGCCCGCACCGGCCGTCGGCCCCTGCGAACGCCTGGGCGAGCGCGTCGGTCTCGATCGGGTCGCCGAGCGGGGTGCCGGTGCCGTGCAGTTCGACGTAGCTGACGGTGGCCGGGTCGGTCCCGCCGGCCGCGTGCGCCCGGCGAATCACCTCCGCCTGGGCCGGGCCGCTCGGGGCGGTCAGGCCGTTCGTCGCCCCGTCCTGGTTGACCGCGGTCCCGCGGATCACGCCGTGGATGCGGTCCCCGTCCGCCAGGGCCGAGGCCAGCGGCTTGAGCACCAGCACGACGACCGCCTCGCCGGGCACGAACCCGTCGGCCCCGGCCCGCAGCGGCCGGCACCGGCCGGTCGGCGAGAGCATCCCGGCCGCCGCGCCGGCCGCGTGGAACTCGGGCGTCGCCAGGACCGCGACCCCGCCGGCGAGGGCCAACTCGCACCCGCCCGCCCGGACCGACTCGCAGGCCAGGTGGATCGCCGTCAGGGACGACGAGCACGCGGTGTCGACGGTCAGACACGGGCCGTGAAGGTTGAGGTGGTACGCCACCCGGGCCGCGAGCACGGCCGCCGACCCGCCCACGAACGCCCGCGGGTCGGTCGCCCGCCCGGCCGCCCGCACCAGGTTCGCGTAGTCCCCGGCGACCGCCCCGGCGAACACCCCGACCGACCGACCGGACGCCGCGTCGGCCGACACCCCGGCGTGCTCCAGCGCGTGCCAGGCCGTCTCCAAAAACAGCCGCTGCTGCGGGTCGATCAGTTCCGCTTCGGACGGGCTGAGGCCGAAGAACAGCGGGTCGAACTGTTCGATCCCGTCGAGAAACGCGGCCGTCCCGCCCGCCCCGGTCGGCCATCGACCGGGGGGCGGACCACCGAAGGCGTCCCTCCCGGCGAGCAGGTTCGCCCAGAAGTCGTCGAGGTCCGAGGCCCCGGGGAACCGACCCGCGAAGCCGATGACGGCCACCGCCCCGGGAGGCGGGGCGAGGACGGGCGCGGCCGACGGACCGGTCGGCACCCCGGCATCGGTGAACTGGTCGCCGTAACGGGCCGCGATGTGGCCGGCGAGGGCGTCCACGGTCGGGTGATTGAACAAGGTCGTCGGCTTCAGTTCGATCCCGAGCGACCGGTTCAACTCGCGGATCAGCCCGACGCTGATGATCGAGTCGGCCCCGAGGTCCGCGAACTTGCGGTCCGCCGGGAGTTCCGCGGGCGGGATTTCCAGCGCGGTCGCGATCTCGGTCCGCAGCCGGGTCCGCAACCGGTCCGTCACGTCGGCGGGGGCCGAAGGCGGGGTCGGTGCCGCGACCCGCTTCCAGATCGACGCCCGCTTCCCGTTCCCGGCCGGTTCCGGGGGGGCGACCAACTCGGCGACGATGACCGTGTGCCGTGGGGCGGCCGCCGGATAGCCCTCGACCGACACCCGACCGAACCCCTCCGCGGCCAGCACCCGTCGCCACCCTTCAGGCCCGAGGAGCGGCCCCCCGGGGAGCCGAACGGACCCGTCGTCGAACCGCCACCACCCGTCGAGGAGCCCGAACGTGAGGGTGACGAAGTCGTGGTTCGCCGTCATTTCGTACAGGGCCAGCCGACCACCGGGTTTCAGTAACGTGCGGGCGTGCCGGACAGCATCGACGACCGACCGCGTGGCGTGGACCGCGTTCGCGGCGAACACGACATCGAACGTCCCGGCCGCGAACCCCTGGGCGACCGGGTCGTTTTCGATGTCGAGCGGGCGAAAATCGATGGACGGTAGGGCGGCCCCGAACCGCTCTCGGGCGAGCCGGGTGAACCCGCGCGACACGTCGGTGAACACGTACTCGACCGGCACCCCGGCGGCCTTCAGCACGGGGAGCACCGCCCGCGTCGCCCCGCCGGTGCCGCCGCCGACCTCGATCACCCGCCCGCCGCCACGGACGCCGGCCGCCACCGAGCGGGCCAGGTCCTGATTGCACGCGTCGACCAACCGCGTTCCGTGGTACATCCCCTCGACGAGTTCGGTGGACATCCCGGGGAACATCACGTCCGTCGCCGCGGCCCGGTCGGCCAGCACGTCCGAGAAGCGGTCCAGGCACGTTTCGAGCAGGCGGACGTGCGGGGCGAACCCGGGGAACCGCCGGGGAAAGTCGGCGTCCGGGGGGGCTGCACCAGGGCCGCGGACGAACCCGCCCGGACCCGCGGCGAGTTCGCCTTCCCGCACGAGGAGGTCGAGAAGCACCGGGAACAGCCGGGAGTGCCGGGCCGACAGGCCGAGGTGGGCGGCGAGCGCGGCCGCCGGCGTCGGCTCCGCGGGGCCGACGCCGTGCCGCCGCCACCACGCGGCGAACCGCCGCCGGGCGTGGGTATCCAGGGCTTCGTACTCGGCGACGGGGTCGAGTGACACCGGGGTGTCGTCGACCCCGAGCCGCCCCAGGGCGGCATCGTCGGCGACGACGGCGAGCGTCTGCCCGCCGCCGCCCGCAAGGACGCGGTCGAGCGCCGCAAGGCCCTCGGTCGTGGGGATCGGGCCGACCCCCTGCCGGGCCAATCGGTCGCGGTACTCCGGCGTCGCGACCCGGCCGACCTCGCCCCAGAAGCCCCAGTTGATGACGCGGGCCGGCACCCCGGCCGCCCGCAGGGCCGGGGCCAGGGCGTCCATGAACGCGCACCCGGCGACGTAGTTCGCCTGCCCCGGCGTGGCCGCGAACGCCGTCGCCGACGAGAACACGGCGAGCCAGTCGAGCGGGTCGCCGGCCGCCGCGGCGGCGAGGTTCAGCAGCCCGCGAGCCTTCACGTCCCACGCTTCCCGGAACCCGGCCTCGTCCGTTCGGTCGAGCGCCTGATCGGCCATCACCAGCCCGGCGTGAACGACCCCGTGGAGCGGCCCGAACCGCCGGCGGGCGTCAGCCACGGCGGCCCGAAGTTGCCCTTCGTCGGTCGCGTCGGCTGACAGGTAGCACGCCTCCCCGCCGGCGGACCGTACCGCCCGGACGATCGCCTCCGTCTCGGCCGAAGCGGGCCGCCGACCGACCAGAGCGACGCGGGCCGCGCACGTCCGCCCCAGGTGTTCGGCCAGTGCCCGCCCGATGCCGCCGGCCCCGCCGAGGATCAGGTACGTCCCGCCGCGGCGGAACGCGATCCCTCCCCCCGGCGGGTCAGCCGGGCGCAGCCGCCGCACGAACCGCCGGCCGCCGCGGTACGCGACTTCCAGCCCGACCGCGTCGCCCGGGTCGGCCGGCACGGCCGCGTCGGTCCCGTCGACGTCGACGCAGGCGACCGACCAGTGCGGGAACTCCCGGGCGGCGACGCGGAACAGTCCGACCGCACCGGCCGCCCACGGAGAAACGGGGTCGCCGGGTTCGACGGCGTGCGTCAACGTGGTGACACACACGACGCGAAGCGGCTTCCCGGCCGGCAGCGCGGCGCGAGCCGCCCGGATCAGCCGCAGCGGGGAGAGGGCGTAGTCGTCCTCCCACCCCGCCGGCGGGACCGCCCCGTCGGGCGTCGGGCCGGCGACCCACACCACCGCGTCGAACCCGCCGACGCCGGCGACTTCGTCCGGGGAAGCCACGCGAACGGCCCGGCCCGGCCACGCCGCGGCGAGCGAGGCGATCTGCCCCGCGGCGGCCGGCGGCCCGAAGAACACGGCCGTTCCCGCGAGCGGCACGGTCACCCCGGCCACCGGCGCGGGCTTCCACCACGGGGTCAAGAGTCTGACGGCCGCCGCGGGACGGGGGGCGACCGGGGTGCCGCCGGCGTCCGGGCGGACGGCCAGGTCGCGGACCCGCACCCGCACCCGCCCGGCGGTGTCGGTCACCGTCACGCGGAACCGGGCCACCCGCGCCGCCGGGTCGTCTTCCAGCAACTCGGCGTGCGCCCACCCGTCGGAGGTCACGGGGCCGTACACCTCCACCGCGTCGGCCGCGAACGGGAGCATCCGTTCCGGCGGCCGGTCGGCCCGCGCGAACATCACCCCGGCCGCAGTCTGGAGGGCCGCGTCCATCACTGCCGGGTTCAGCCCGCACCGGGCCAGCCCGGGGTCCGCGGTCGCCGGCAGCCTGATCTCCCCGACGGCCTCGCGGTCGCCGGCGGCCAGCGTTTCGAGGCCCTGGAAGAAGTCGCGGTAGTCCAGCCCGAGCGCCCGGAACTTCGCGTAGATCGCCGGGCGGTCCCATCGGTGCGGGCACCGCTCCCGCACCGCCGCCGGGGCGAGTGACGGCGGGGTGTCACTCGGCGGGCCGGCCACCCGCCCGGTCGCGCACGCGGTCCCGCCGGCCCGCACCTCGAACTCCAGGCTGTCGCCGGTTTCGCGGAGATCCAGTGCCGCCCGCACCGGGTTTGGGCCGACGGCCAGCGGGCGGAGCCAGACCACGTCGCGGAGGGTGACCGCCGGCCCGCGGCCCGCTTGCTCGGCCGCGGCGCGGGCGGCTTCCAGGTACGCCACCCCCGGCAGGATGAGCCGGCCGCCGACGTCGTGCGCCCGGATCACCGCCGCGTCGGCCGTGAACTCGTTCTCCCACCGCGCTCCGACCCCCAGGTGAACCGCCGGCCGGCCCAGGACCGGGTGAACCAGAGGGTCGGTCGGCTTCCCCGTGGCGGCTTCCGGCCAGCACCGCAGGCGGGCGAACGGGTACGTCGGCAGCGGCCGCCGCCGACACCCCGGGAACCGCGGTGACCAATCGACTGTTTCCCCCCGAACCCACCCCGCGAGATCGGGCGGAGGCACGACTTCCGCCCCGGCCGCGACGCGGTCCAGCCACGGGAGCAGGTCGCCCGCCGCCCGCGCCGTCGTGGCCGCCCGGCAGGCCAGCGGTTCCCGGCCGACGGCGAGCGTGAACGCCGCGTCGGCGAACGCCGTCGCGTCGGGGAACTCGGCTTCGTTCTCCCGGATGAACGCGGCAAGCCGGGCGGCGACTTCCCCCAGTTGCTCGGGGGTCCGGGCCGATAGCACCACCGGCCACGGCCCGCCCGGAACGGCCCGCACCGGGGCGGCGGGTGCTTCCTCCACGACGACGTGCGCGTTCGCCCCGCCGGCCCCGAACGAACTGACCCCGGCCCGCCGCGGGCCGGCCCACGGCCCGGCGGCCGCAGCCAACCGGAACGGCGTCGCGGCCAAGTTCAGGTGCGGGTTCGGCTGGTCGGCGTGCAGCGTCGGGGCGAGTTCGCCGTGCCGAAGCTGCAGGAGGGCCTTCGTCAGCCCCGCGATCCCCGCGGCCGATTCGAGGTGCCCGACGTTCGACTTCACCGACCCGATGCCGACCGAGCCAACGGGAAGCGGCCCGAACGCCTCGGACAGTCCGGCGATCTCGACCGGGTCGCCGAGTTCGGTCCCGGTTCCGTGGGCTTCGACGTACCCGATGTCGGCCGGCTTCACCCCCGCGGCCGCGAGCGCCTGCCGGACCACGCCCGCCTGCGCCGCGGGGTCCGGCACGGTGTACCCGGCCGTCCGCCCGCCGGCATTCACCGCCGACCCGCGGATGACCCCGTATACCGTGTCCCCGTCGGCCAAAGCCGCGGCCAGCGGTTTGAGCACGACCGCCCCGACCCCTTCGCCGTGGACGAACCCGTCGCCCCCGGCCCCGAACGCCCGGGTCGCCGGGCCGCGGGACAGCATCCCGACCCGGCACAGTTCGGCCTGCTGCCGCGGGTGCAAGATCAGGTTCACCCCCCCGGCGATGGCCGCCCCGCACTCGCCCCGCCGGATCGCCTCGCAAGCCAGGTGGACCGCCGTCAGTGATGCCGAACAGGCGGTGTCGACGGCCACGCTCGGCCCGCGGAAGTCTGAGCAGAACGACACCCGGTTGGCGACCGACCAGTGGTTCGCCTGCGTCTCCGCGGCCCCGCCGGCGTCCGCCCCGACGAGCAGGAACGGCTGGTTCATCACCCCGACGAACACGCCGACCTCGCCACCCGCCCGCCGGGCCGCGGCGGTCAGGCCGGCCCGCGTGTACCCGGCGTCCTCGACGGCCGCGTGGGCGGTTTCGAGGAACAGCCGCTGCTGCGGGTCGAGCCACTTCGCCTCCTTCGGGGTGATCCCGAAGAACAGCGGGTCGAACCGGTCCACCCCGTCGAGGAACCCGCCCCACCGGGTGTAGACGGTGTCGTCGGCGGCGAACGGCCGCCAGTCCCAGCGGTCGGCGGGAAGTTCGGTGACCGAGTCGCGGCCGGCCCGCAGGTTGGCCCAGAACGCCCGCACGTCGGCCGCACCGGGGTACCGGCCGGCCAACCCGACGACCGCGACCGGGGCGGCCGCCGCGGGCGGTTCCACGGCCGACGACGCCGGCGGTCGAGTCAGCTTCCGGGCCGCGTCCGGGCGGGCCGCCGCCAGGTGGTCGGCCAGCTTCCGCAGCGTGGAGTGCTGAAAAAAGAGGGCCTTTGACAGTTCCCCGAAGTCGACTTCGAGCCGGCGGGTGAGCGAGAGTACGAGCAGGGAATCGACCCCGAGTTCGTCGAACGGGGCGTCCGCGGGCAGGTCGGCCGGCGGCTTGCTGAGCGCCGCCGCGAACAGCCCGCGGAGGTGACCGAGCAGGTCGGGCGCGTCCGCGGCCGGGCGGGCGGGCGGTGACAACGGGCTGTCACCGAGCTGCGGGAACCGCGTCCGGCGGAACGGGGTGCTCGGGCGGGGCGCTCGCCCCCTGGCGGTCGCCGCGGCGGGGGCTTCTTCGAGAACGACGTGGGCGTTCGTCCCGCCGAAGCCGAACGCGCTCACGCCTGCCCGCCGGGGCGTACCCGTCGGCCACGGCGTCGGTGCGGTCGGGACGAAGAACGGGGTCCGTTCGAACCCGGCGACCGGCGGCGGGGCAGAGAAGTGGGGCGTCGGCGGGATGACGCCGTGCTTCACCGCGAGGACCGCCTTCAGGAACCCGGCGATCCCCCCGGCCGTGTGCAGGTGGCCGATGTTCGCCTTCACCGACCCGAGGGCGCAGAACCCGACCCGGGCCGTGTCCCGGCGGAACGCCTCGGTCAGCGCCCGGACCTCGATCGGGTCGCCGAGCGGGGTGCCGGTCCCGTGCCCCTCCACGAACCCGACCGTGTCCGCCGACACCCCCGCCGCGGCCAGGGCCTGACCGATCGCGCGGGCCTGCCCCGGCACGCTCGGGGCCAGGTAGTCGGCCTTCACCGCCCCGTCGTTGTTGACCGCCGACCCCTTGATCACGGCATGGACCGTGTCCCCGTCGGCGAGGGCCGCGGACAGCAGTTTGAGCACCACGACGGCCGCGCCGAACCCGGGCACGGTGCCGGCGGCGCGGATGTCATAGGGCCGACAGTGGCCGTCCGGAGACCACAGGGCTTCGGCCACATGGCGGTATCCGCCCTGCGGGAACCCGACGCACGCCCCGCCCGCCAGGGCCGCGTCGCACTGCCCGCCGACGAGCGCTTCCACCGCGGAATGCACGGCCACCAGGGAACTCGAACTGGCGGCCTGGACCAGCACGCACGGGCCGGTCAGGTTCAGGTGGTACGCCACCCGGCTGGCGGCGTAGTCCTTCTCCCCCGCCGTCAACCCGAACAGCGCGTCCTCCGGCGAGTCGGAATCGGCCCGGCGAAACGGCGGCGGGCCGACCGACAGGTACGCCCCCGCGTCGCCGGGGAACCGGGTCGGGTCGTACCCGGCGTGTTCGACCGCGTGCCACGCGACTTCGAGCAGGATGCGGTGCTGCGGGTCGAGCCGGGCGGCGCGAGCGGGGGCGATGCCGAAGAAGTCGGCGTCGAAGGCGTCGGCGTCGTCGAGCACGCCGCACGCCGGGACGAACCGCGGGTCGGCAAGGTCCGCGTCGCTGAACCCGGCGGCCCGCAGTTCCACGGGCGTGGACCGGCGGACCGACTCGACCCCGGCGACGAGGTTCTGCCAGAACGCGTCCGCGTTCGCGGCCCCGGGCAGCCGGCACGCGAAGCCGACGACCGCCACGTCATCCGGGTTGTTCATGGTGTCCGTCATGGTGTGTCGGCAACGTCGCTCATCGGTGCGGCCGGTCGGCCCGTCGGAATGCCGCCCGCCGGTCCCGACGGGTGGCGGCCGGTGTCGGGACCGTCGGCGGGGGCGGGTCGGCTCCGGCCGGCGGGCCCGCGGTCAGGTGGGCCGCGAGCCGGGCGATCGTCGGGTAAGCGAACAGGTCGGTGGCCGTGCAGGGGAGCCCGAGTTCCTCCCGAATCCGCCGGGTGACCGCAATCACCGTGAACGAATCGCCGCCGGCCTCGAAGATGTTCCGGTCCGTCGGGACGGCCGCCGTGCGGAGGGCGTCCCCCCAGAACCGGGCGATCGCCGCGGTCACCTCTTCGCGCCGGGTGGCCGGCTCGCAGGCAACTTCCGGCACCGGAGCCGGCTTCCCGCCGAGCAGGGCGTGGACGAACTCGTGCCGCGGTCCGACGCCGAGTATCGACCGAAGCGGCGCGAAGTCCAGCGCCCCGACCGGGCACAGGCCGAGCCCTGCTCCGGTCGCGGCGTGCATCAGCGCGTGCCCGATGTACCCGGCTTCGACGAGGCAGAGGTCCCCGGAGAGTGAGCCGTACAGCGGTTCGATCGCGGCGAGGTCGGCCACCAGATACACGGCGAAGCGGGCGGCCGCAGCGACGTCCCGGTTCGCGGCGTGGTGAAGGTCGCTCGGCCAGCTCGCCCCGGGCGAGACCGGTTGCAAATCCCGGCCTTGCAGCGGCACGTAATACACACCGGGGGCCAACCCCGTCACACCCCCGGGGCGGGCGTGAAGGTACGCCTGGACCGGGTAGGTCGATCCGGCGGACGGATAACCGGGTCGGCCGTCCGGCCCCTCCGCGAGGACGGCCAGGACGCGGGCCAGGTCGGCCAGCGCGACCGGCTCGGCCGCGAACCGCCGGTGCGACCGGCGGTCGGCCACACCCGGCGGCAGCGAGGCGGGCGGGAGCGGGACGCCGGCCGGGAGGTCCGTGCGGGCGGCCGACCGCCGGCGGGCGAACGCCGCTCGGTCGGCCGGGTCGGTGATGGTCCCGGCGGCCGCGGGCGGGTTGCCGAGGCCTGGGGTCGCGCCGGGTCGGGCCTCCGAGACGCGAACCGACCGACCCGTCACCGAGCCGCGGTCCACCTTCCCGTTCGCCGTCAGCGGCAGCCGGTCCACGCGGTCGAGCCGGGCCGGCAGCATGTACCCCGGCAGTTGCGTGCGGAAGAACTCGCGGACGGCATCCGGTTCCGCGTCCCCGGCGTACACTGCCGCGAGCCGGGGGCGACCGTCCGGGCCGGGTTCCGTCGACGCCACCGCCCCCGTCACCCCAGGGCACCGGCCGGCGACCGCCTCGATCTCGCCGAGTTCGATCCGGTGCCCGCCGACTTTCACCTGCCCGTCGTCGCGGCCCAGGAACTCGATGTTCCCGCAGGGTCGGTACCGCCCGCGGTCGCCGGTGCGGTACAGCCGCTCGCCGGTCCGCGGGTCGGTGACGAACCGCTCGGCGGTCCGGGTCGGGTCGCCCCAGTACCCGCGGGCCAGCCCGACACCGCCGATCGCGAGTTCGCCCGGGACCCAGTCCGGGGCGTCGCGGCCGGCCGCGTCGAGCACCCGGAACCACTGGTTCGCCAGCGGTTTGCCGTAGGGCACGCTCGGCCAGTCCGGCGGCGGCGGGTCCGCGACCGGGTGGAAGATCGACCAGACGGCGGCCTCGGTCGCCCCGCCCAGGCTGACGACCGCGCACCCCGGGGCGGCGGCACGCACCCGGCCGGCCAGCGCCACCGGCACCCAGTCCCCGCTCAGCAGCGCGAGCCGCAGCCGCCGGAGAAAACCCCCCGCCCGGTCGTCGAGCCCGTCGAGCAGGAGTTGGAGGTACATCGGCACGGAGTTCCAGACGGTCACCCCGGTGTCACGCACCAGCGGGCCGAGGTAGTCCGGGTCGCGGGCGCGGGCCGGGTCCGGGAGGACGACGGCCCCCCCGGCCGCGAGCGGCCCGAACAGGTCGTACACGGACAGGTCGAACCCGAGGGCCGACAGCCCGAGGACGCGGTCCCCCGGCCCGACCCCGAACCGCCGGTTCACATCGTGGACGGTGTTCAGCGCCGCCCGGTGCTCGACCATCACCCCCTTCGGCTCCCCGGTCGAACCGGACGTGAAGATCACGTAAGCGAGGGCCGACGACGGGACGCGCACCGGAGCGAACGCCGGCCGTGACCCGTCGACGTCACGGATTCGGACCGCCCGAACCCCGGCGGGAAGGTCGTGCGATTCATCCCCGGCGACCAGCGCGACCCGCACGCCGGTGCGCGCGAGCAGCGCGTTCCGGCGGGCCGGCGGGGTGGCCGGGTCGAGCGGCAGGTACGCCCCGCCGGCGAGCAGCACCCCGAACACCGCGGCCGGCTGTTCCCACCCCTTTCCGACGAGTAAGGCGACCGGTTCGCCGGGCGAAACCGGGCCGACCTGCGCGGCCACACCACGGGCGCGGTCGAGCAGTTCCCCGTAGGTCAGCGACTTCCCGGGGGCGATCACCGCGACCCGGTCCGGGGTCGCTTCCGCGTGGAGCACGAAGCCGTCGTGCAGCAACCCGTCCGGCACCGGGGCGGCGGTTGCGTTCACCGCCGACCGCACGGCACGCTGCGCCTCGGGCAGCCCGACCGGAGGCGGGGCGTTCCAGTCGTCCGCCCTGGCGGCGAGCCGGCGGACGCGGTCGGCAAAGGCGGCGAACAGGTCGGCCGGCAGACCCTCCGGGAACCGGGCGTCCACCGTGTCCCAGCTGAGGACGACGCGGTCGCCGTCCGGCATTACCTGGCAGTCGATCAACACCTGCGGCGTCTGAGTCACGCCGAACGTCCAGTCGCCGAGAGGTGTCAGCCGGCCGTCGGCCCCGGGTTCCTCCAGGCCGAGCATGCTGGTAAACACGACCGGCATCCGGGCCGCGGCCGGGTCGCCGGTTCGCTTCGCCCGCCGCCGCAGCACCTCGACCCCGCTGACGGCCGCGTGGTCGAGCCGCTCGGCGACCCGCGCGAGCGTGGCTTTCGCGGCGGCCCGGAACGGCGCGGGGTCGGTGGTGTCGAAGTCCACGAGCACCGTGGACGTGAAGTCGCCGACGACTTCGCGGATCGCCGGGTGGATCGGCGGCCGCTGGAACGTCGTCATGTTCACGGTGAACCGCGGTGCCCCGCCCCACCGCCCCAGTACGTCCGCGAAGGCTTGCAGGATCGCCGCCGTCGGGGTCACACCGGCCCGCCGGGAGCGGTCCCGGAGGTTCGCCCACTCCGCGGCCCCGAGGACCGCTTGCCGGCGGACGAACCGGGCCGGGCCGCCCGCCGGGCCGGGCCGGGTTGGCAGGTCCGGGGCCGGCGGCAGCGCGTCCGCGACGCGGTCCCAGTACGCCACGGCCGCCGTGTAGGCCGGTCCGGTGCGGGCCGCTTCGAGTGACGCCACGTAGTCACGGAACCGGACGGCCGGCGCGGCCACCGTGGCAGCCGGGTCGCAGACCAGCCGGCCCCACTCGGCGAGCAGCCGGAACAGGCTCAGGGCGTCGGCGATCAACAGATCGACGCTGAAGTGCAGCCGGGAGCGGCCCGGATCGAGCGACACCCCGATGCGGAACAGCGGCCACCGGTCCGGCGCGAAGACTTCGTGGGCCATCGCCTCCCGCACGGCCGCGAGGCAGGAGGCGGCGTCCGCCGGGGAACAGTCTCGCCAGTCGTGGACTTCCGGTTCGTAATCGGGGACCGACGGCAACACGTGTTGCGTCCCGTCCGGGCGGACCACGGCCCGCAGCATGTCGTGCGCGCGGACGAGTTCCCGCCAGGCGGCCGCCAGCCGGGGCACGTCCCACTCTGCGGCCGCCTCGAACTCCCAGTACGCGTGGCAACCGGTGCCGCCGAGGTCGAGGTCGGGGCTTCGCCCGAGCAAGTATGCCGTCTGGATGTCGGTCAGCGGGAACGGCGACCCGTCGTCGGGGGCCGGCACGAACACCGGGGCAGCCGGCTTCGGCCCGCGGGGTGCGACCGCGGCGCGGGCGGCGATCCCCGCCACGCTGCCGGCTTCGAGCAGTCCGGCGAGCGGCAGGTCGGCCCCGAACCGCTCCGCGAGCCGGTCCCGGAGTTCCATCGCGGCCACGGACTCCAACCCCTGGTCGACCAGCGGCCGGGACGGGTCGAGGGCCGAAGGCGGCACCCGCAGCACGGCCGCCGCGATCGCCCGCACGTCGTCCGCCCCCGCGGGCGCGGCTTCCGCCACCGGGACCGCGACCGGTTCGCGCGGAGCCGGGGAGTCCGCCGCGTCCGGCCAGAAGCGTGAGCGGACGAACGGGTACACCGGGGCGAACGGCAGCCGCCGACCGGTGCCACCGGCCTGCGAGGCGAAGTCGATGTCCCACCCATCGACATACAGTTGCGCGACGGCCCGCAACCCCCGGCGGCCGGTGAGCGGGTCCGGGTCGGCGGCGGCACCTGCGAACGCCCCGGCGGCGAACTCCCGCATCAGGTGGCGGTCGGCCGGCGCGACCCCGTTTCCGACGCGAACTCGCGGCCCGGTCTGCCCCGCCGCGACCGCCGCCAGCCCGGCCGCGAGTTCCCCGGCGGTCCCCGCCACGACCGCAGCCCGGTAGCGGAGGTGCCGGCGACCGACGGCCACGGTCCGCGCCGCATCGACCGGGTTCGGGTCGGTTCGAGACACCCACTCGGCGAGCCGGCCGGCCCACGCCCGCAGCGCCTCGGGGCTCGCGGCCGACACGCCGCAGACGACACCGCCGGCCGGCACCAGTCCCGGCGACGCCACGGGGTCCGGGGAGTCTTCCAGGACGGCACACCCGTTCGCCCCGTTGATGGCGAAGGCGTGGACCATCGCCCGCCGCGGGCCGGCCGACGGGGCGGGCCAGTCCCGGATGGTTGTGGTCACCGCGAACGGAGAGCCGTCCAGCCCGGCGGCCGGGTTCGGCCCGGCGAAGTGCAGCGACGGGGCGAGCTGCCGGTGCCGCAGTTGCAGGATCGTCTTCACCAGCCCGGCCATCCCGGCGGCCGCGAGGGCGTGGCCGATGTTGGACTTCACCGACCCGAGCGGCACCGACCCGGTCGGCACGTACGGGCCGAAGACCGCGGTCAGCGCCCGGACCTCGGCGGCGTCCCCCCGGGCCGCCCCACTGCCCTGGGCCTCGACGCACCCGATGTCGGCCGCCAGGACCCCGGCCCGGGCCAGAACGCCGGCGTACACGTCGGCCTGCCGGACGGCGGACGGGGCAAAGAACGCCCCCAGCCCGCCGGTCTGCCCGACGCCGCACCCGCGGACGACGGCGTACACCGTGTCCCCGTCGGCGACCGCCCGGGTCAGCTTCTTCAGGACGAGAACACCGCACCCCTCGGCTGTGACGAACCCGTCGGCGTCGTGCGAGAACGGTCGGCACCGGGCCGCTTTCGCGGTGACCCCGGCTTTTCCCGCCCACACCTGCACTTGCGGGGTGCTCTGGACCGCCACACCGGCCGCGACGGCGACCTCGCACTCGCCGGCCCGCAGGCTCTCGCACGCCAGGTGCAGGGCCGCCACCGACGACGCGCACGACACGTCGGCCATCACCGCCGGGCCGCCCAGCCCGAGTTCGTGGGCCACCCGGGCGGCCAGCGAGAACGTCAGGTGGGCGGACAGCGACCGGCGGTTCGCGGGTCGTCGGTGGAGCTGCAACTTGAGGGAATACTCGCCGCCGCTCGCCCCGACGAAAAGCCCGGTCCGGGAACCGGCCCCGCTGTCGTTGCACCCGGCGTCGTCGAGCGCACGGTAGGTTTCTTCGAGCAGCACCCGGGCCTGCGGGTCGAGGACCAGCGCCTCGCCGGGGGCGATGTCGAAGAACCCGGCGTCGAACCCTTCTGCGTCGGCGAGGAACCCGCCGGTCAAGTACGCTTCGCGTTCGCCCGGCGGCACCCCGAGGGCGTCGAACTCCACGCCGCTCCACCGGTTCGCCGGCACCGGGCCGACCGCGTCCCGCCCGTTCGCCAACAGGTCCCAGAAAGCCGCCACGTCGTCCGCCCCGGGGAACCGGCCGGCCACGCCGACGACCGCGATCGGCTCGGCGGCCGGGGAGTGAACGGCGGGTGCCAGCCGGCCGGCCAGCCCGTCGGCCAGCTTCCGAAACGTGGGGTAGTCGAAGAACGCGGCCGGGGCGACGGCGGCCACAGAAACGGCGAACGCCCCGAGCGGCGGGACGGCCGTCAGCGCTGCCGCGTCGGCCGGGGTCAGTTTGCGATCGGGGTCAGGGGACACCCCCGCGGCCGCGGCCCACGCCAGCAGTTCGTCCAGGGCCGCGGCCGGCGAGTCGAGAACCGAAGGCGACGACACGGCGGCCCTCAACCGGTGAGGCGTGACTCAGCTAAGCCGGAGGATTTCGAGCAGTCGACGCTATTACTGTAAGACTCCCTCCAGGCAGCCGCAAGCAGGTTCGCCCCGGCCGACCCAAACTGCCCCACCCGCCCAGCCGTACAGCCGGCCCCGACCGTTGGTGAACCCCCGGAAGGTCCGTACACTCTCCAGAAGACACCCCCTCCGCGGTTCCGGGAAGAAGGCTGGCCGTGCTCGACCGCGCCCTGATCCCCACCTCGCTCGTCCAGCGGAAGGCAGCGGCCGACCTGCCGATTCGCGACCCCCGAGCCGCGGCCCCGCTCCGCAGCTTCGGGGTGGTCCTGGCCATCATGGGGTGGACGGCGCGGGCGGTCCTGCGGCGGGTCACGGGCCGCTGGGACCCGGCCGAGGGCGGCCGCTCCCTCCGCGAACTCTTCGAGCGGCTCGGGTTCGTCTGGGTCAAGGCCGGGCAACTGCTGTCCCTCCGCGGGGACCTCCTCCCGAAGCCGTTTTGCGACGAGCTGGCCAAGCTCCAGTTCCGGGCCGACGGGTTCCCGTTCGACCTCGCCGCCGAGACGCTGGCGGCCGAACTCGGGGACCGGTGGCGGGATCACTTCGCCGAGTTCGAGGAGCACCCGTTCGCGGCCGCGTCGATCTCCCAGGTCCACCGGGCCGTGTTGAAGCGGAACGGGGCCGCGGTCGTCGTCAAGGTCCAGCGGCCGGACGTCCCCCGGGCGTTCGCCCGCGACCGGGCGCTGCTGCTGCGCATGGTCCCGGTGTTCTCCCGGATGGGCACCGGGAAGTACGTCCGGTGGAACGAAATGGTCTGGGAACTCGACCAGATCCTGGCCGAAGAGATCGACTACCGCTACGAGGCGGCGAACCTCCGGGACATGCGGAAGGTGCTCAAGCCCCACGGGGTCTACGTCCCGAAGGTGTTCGACGAGGCGAGCGGGGCCCGGGTGCTCGCGATGGAATTCGTGCCCGGCGTGCTGATGTCCGACATGCTCGCCGTCGAGCGGTCGGACCCGGCTCGGCTGGCCGCCTGGCAGCGGGAGAACGGCGTGGACCCGCGGCGGGTCGGCAGCCGACTGTTCCTCTCGTTCCTGCGGCAACTGTTGGAGGACAACCTGTTCCACGGCGATCTGCACCCGGGGAACATCATGCTCCTGAAGAACAACAAGTTCGCCCTGATCGACTTCGGGTCGGTCGGGTCGCTGGACGCGGACTTCCTGCGGACGTACATGCGGAGCCTCCGGGCGATTGCCCAGCACGAGTACGGCAAGGCGGCCGACCTGACCCTGCTGCTGTGCCCGGACCTGCCCCGGCTCGACCTGCCGGACCTGCGGGCCGACCTGATCCGGGTGTTCCGCGAGTGGGACGACCGGACCGCCCTGACCACCCTGCCCCACAGTGAGCGGTCCATCAACAACATCGGGCTGGCCACCTCCCAGGTGCTGTTCGACCGCGGGGTGGTGATGAGCATGTCCTTCCTGAAACTGAGCCGGACGTTCGGCGTCCTGGACGCCTCCCTCGGGTTGCTCATCCCGGACGTGAACCTGGGCGGCCTGCTCCGCAAGTACTTCCGGGGTGCCCGAGCCCGGGCCGGGGCCGAGCTCCGCCGCCCGGCCACCTGGCTGGACGCCGCCCGGGCGTTCCGGGACACGGTGTCCGAGCAGGCCCAGATCGTCGGCCCGGTGCTGCGGCACGGGGCGCTGATGTTCCGCGGCGGCACGTCCCAGATGGCCTACGGGGCGGCCCTGCTGTTCCGCGGGCTGAAGCACGTCTCGGTCTTGCTGATGCTGTTCTGGGCCTACGGACTGGTCGAGTTGTACCTGGAGGCTTGGTACGCCCGGATTCCGTTCGCGGACTACCTCCGGGGTGCCCCGAACGAACTGCTGGTCGGCCGGACGCTGACCGCCGACCTGTTCCTCGGCGTGCTGCTGGCGATCGCCTGCCGGTCGTTCGCGAAGATCGAGAGCAAACTGGCCGGGGGCGGGCGGGCGGTGGCGTCCCCCGTCCGCCTGGGCTGACCCGCCGGAGCCGTGATGCCCACCCCCGCGTTCGACCGCTGGACCGTGTGCCGGACGCCGAACCCGGCGGCCCGGCTGCGGCTGTTCTGTTTCGCCCACGCCGGCGGCGGCCCGGCCCTCTTCCGGAACTGGGCGGACGCCCTGCCGGCCGACGTCGAGGTTCGCCCGGTCCTCCTCCCCGGCCGGGAGGTCCGGCTGGCCGACCCGATGCCGGCCCGGCTCGACGCCCTCGTCGCCCAGCTCGACGACGCCCTGTCCCCGGGCCTGGACCGGCCGTACGCGGTGTTCGGGGTGAGCCTCGGGGCGGTCCTGGGGTACGAGTGGGCGCGGGCGGCGTGGGCACGGACCGGGCGGCCGCCGGTTCACCTGTTCGCGGCCGCCCGTCCGGCCCCGCAGTTCGGCGGCGGGGGAGGCGCGCGGATGTCGGCCCTGTCCGACCGGGAGTTCGTCGCCGAACTGACCCGGCGGTGGAACGGCATCCCGGCCGCGGTTCTGAACGACCCGGGACTGTTGGACTACTTCCTCCCGATCCTGCGGGCCGACGTGGCGGTGCTGGAGGGGTACGAGTACCGGCCCGGCCCGCCGCTGCCGTGCGGGATCACGGCCCTCGGCGGGACGGCCGACACGAGCGTGCCGCGGGACTTGCTGCTGCCGTGGCGGGATCTGGGGTTGGGCGACTTCGCCGTCCGGATGCTGCCGGGCGACCACTTTTTCGTCCAGTCCGCCCGCGACGACGTGCTGGCGGTGGTCGCGGCCGCGCTGCAGGCCGGCGGACCGGGGCGGGACCGGTGAACGCCCCGCTACCACCTTGAGGTAGCGGCACCACCCCGCGCCGCCCGTGGGGCCGAACGGGTTACCGCGACCGCTCGAACTGGTTCCCCGGCAGCCGGCGGATCGCCTTCTTCATCTCCAGTTTCATCACGATCACCGACAACTCGCTGACCGGCAGGCCGAGTTCCCGGGCGAGTTCGTCCATGTGCCGCGGGGCGGCGAGTGCCTCCCAGAGGCGGAGTTGAACCGCGTCCAGCCCCGGCGGCGGGCCGCTCGACGGCGGGGCGGGGGCGTCGAACAGCGTCGGCGAAGCGGCTTCCACCTTCCGCTTCGCCGGGGCCGGCACCTCGAACGGGGCGAGGCCCTGCAAGTCGTCGAGCACGTCGTCCGCGGTCCGCACCAGCCGCGCCCCCTTGCGGATGAGGTCCAGGCAGCCGGCGCTCGCGGCGCTGTCGACGTTTCCCGGCACCGCGTACACCTCTCGCCCCTGTTCCGTTGCGTGCGTGACCGTGATGAGCGCGCCGCTGCGGAGGTTCGCTTCGACTACGATGACCGCCCGGGACAGCCCGCTGATGATGCGGTTCCGGGCGGGGAACATGCCGGGCTGCGGGTCGACGGTCATCGGCGTTTCGGTCACGAGGCAGCCGCTCCGCGACACTTCGTCCGCCAGGTCCGCGTGTTCGGGCGGGTAGATGCGCGACAATCCGCCGGCCAGCACCGCGACCGTCCGCCCGCCGGCAGCGAGTGCCCCGCGGTGGGCGGCCCCGTCGATTCCCCGGGCCAGCCCGGACACGACCGTCCACCCGGCCCGGGCGAGCCCGCCGGCGATCGCCGCCGCCACCCGCTTCCCGTAGGGGGTACACGACCGCGACCCGACGATCCCGACCGCGTTCGCGTCCGCCGATGTGAGTGCCCCGCGGAAGTACAACAACGGCGGCGCGTCCGGGATTTCCGTCAGCGGGACGGGGTACTCGGCGTCCCCCAACCGCACCACGCGGACGCCATGCTTCCTCACGAGCTCCCATTCCGCCACGACGTTCACCTTCTGAACCGCGTCCGCGAACTTCCCCGCCAGCTTCGGCCCGATGAGCGGGATCGCCTCGAATTCCCGGGCAGAGGCGCGGCGAACCGCCGCGGCCGAACCGAAATGCGCGAGCACCGCAGCGGTCAACTTCGGCCCGAGTCCCGGCACGAGCGCCAGGGCGAGGTGATCGCGGAGGTCGGCGGGCGGGTCGTCAGGCGTCATGAATCAGCCGCCGGAGGAATGAGTTACTTATTTGGCTCAGCGGGCTGCTTTGGAAGGGGAACTTTCGCATCACTGAGAATCAGATTGAAGAGTTTCGCGGGTGTCCGACTCACCGACGTTGCGTAAGTGTCGCCCGATTCCCCATAGTACAGTTTGATTTTTCCGCACTCAAAGCAAATGACAAGCCCGACCGTGATTCCGTCGTGGGTCGCCCGGAGCCCGTGCCGAGGGATGAAACACCCCGCATTGGCCGGGATCTCTTTCGTCCCGTCGTACAGGGTAGCGAGTGCCTGCTGGCGTTGGTTCTTCGTGAGCGTCGTACGCCCGAGGATTGCGTTCCCGTGGAAGAATTCATTCACTTCGGCGTCCTCCGGGTCAGCAATCTGGAGCGACAGGAGTTCAAGTTTGTCGGCTTTTTCGAGCACTTCGCGGTACGCTGCCGGAATCGGGTCGCGATCCGCTTCGGGCAGTTTTGCCGCCCTGGCGGCTGCCCGAAATGCTTTCGTCGGGTCAAAGTGAAGGGTAAGTGAAATGGGAATATCGTCGTCGTTGAGCCAGACCTCAACAGCTTTGTTCCCGACGTAAAGACCGACGACATCATTTCCGCGAACGAGCCGGACTCCGAACGCTTCCGGCAGCACCGGATCAACACGGATAGGGGCGAGCCCGTTGCCGAACGGTTTTGCCGGTGCTTTGGGATCGGCTTTCGGTTCGGCAAGGCCCTGCTCAAGCGCCGCGAGGAGCAGCTTCCAGGCCGCCGCGTCGAGATTCGCACGACTGAGAATATCGGAACCGTGGAAGCGAGGATAGGGTCTCGGGTCTCGTTTGTCGGGCTCCGGTAACGGACCCTTGGGCACCGGGTGCGCAATGAGTTCCACCCGGTCAGGGTTCTGCAGAACCGCCTTGACCCGCGGCGACCACTCGTTTTTCGGCTTGTCGGAATCGTCGTTTGGAGCAGCCGACACCAAGAAACACCCGAGCGCGATCGACAACATGGATTTCTCCTAAAGTTCAGGACCCTCCTACCCAACGCCACGGCGTTGAATTCGTTGGCGGTTGTCCGGCTACTGCGACCCACACAGTCCCTTTCCTGAACCCGAACGAACACCATAATACCACCCTGTCCGGTCGGCCGACGCGGTCGATTCCGCCGTCCGGCCGGACGGGTGTTGCCGCCCTCTCCCGGTCGGCGCAGCCAGGAGCCGTATGAACGCCGCGAACAGCAAGCTCAAGATTTTCAGCGGCCGGGCCAACAAGCCGCTCGCCGAGAACATCGCCAAGCACCTCGGGACGACGCTCGGGAACATCAACATCGGCGACTTCGCCGACCGCGAAACGTCGGTTCGCATCGACGAGGACGTCCGCGGCCGGGACGTGTTCGTCGTCCAGCCGACCTCGCCGGACGTCAACCAGAACTTGATGGAACTGCTCATCATCCTGGACGCCTTCAAGCGGGCGAGCCCGGCCCGGGTGACGGCCGTCATCCCGTACTTCGGGTACGCCCGGCAGGACCGCAAGGACATGGGCCGGGTGCCCATCTCCGCGAAGCTCGTCGCGGACCTGCTGACCACCGCCGGGGCCGACCGGGTGCTGTGCCTGGACCTGCACGCCGCCCAGATTCAGGGGTTCTTCAACATCCCGGTGGACCACCTGTACGCCGTGAAGGAGATCACCGCCCACGTCCGGTCCCTCGGCATCCCGCCGGACGATCTGGTCGTGTTGAGCACGGACGAAGGCAACGTCAAGAAGGCGGTTCTGTACCAGCGGCGGCTCGGCGGGCAGATCGCGGTCGTGGACAAGCGCCGGCTCAGCCCGACGGAGACGAAGGCGGCCCACCTGATCGGGGCACCGGTCGAGGGGAAGACGGTCGTCGTGTTCGACGACATGATTTCGACCGCGTCCAGCATGGTGAACGCGGTCGAAGTGGCCCGCAAGAACGGCGCGAAGAAGCTCTACATCTGCGCGACGCACGGCCTGCTCGTCGGCCCGGCGGTGGACAAGCTCCGCGAGTGCCCGATCGAGCAAATCGCGATCACCGACAGCATCCCGCTGTCGAAGGACAAGGCGGAGAAGCTGCCGTGCCTGCGGACGATCTCCGTGGCCCCGCTGCTGGCCAACGCGATCCACCGCATCCACGGGAACGAGTCCGTCAGCGACCTGTTCGCGGACGACGGGGGGAAGGTGTAGGGGGATGGCGCACGAGCGCTCCGCCCGAACCGGGCGATCCTCGATTATCAGTGCGGAATCTGGAACCACTCCGACCCGCTCGCCTCGTACCGCGAGTACACCTCGTCTGCGTCCACGGGGGCGAACGCGATGCCCCCGGCTTCCAGCTCCCGCGTCAGCAACGCCACGGCTTCGGCCCCCACCATGTACTGCCGGGACACGCACCCCTCTTCGGTGCCGAAGGCGGTCGCCTCCGCGTAGACCTGCTCGTAGTCGTCCGGAAAGCTTCGCAGGAAGTGCGACCAGAACGCCGTGAGCCGGCCGCGGAACGCGGACTCGGATTCGCCGGGTCGCCCGATCGTCGTCACGCACAAGTATTCGTCCACGCTCACCTCCGGTTCGCCCCTTGCGGACGGGGTCATCTTAGGCGAAGATAGACGCACCTACCTTCACGGTCGGCCGCCGACCGTCGCGATTCTCCTTCCCTCCCCCCGAGGGGCCACCCGATGCCCGCCTTCCGCCCCGCGTTCGTTGCGGTTTTGCTCGCCACCCCGACCTGGGCCGCCGAGGCGGTGTCGCCCTACCCGCCTAACCCGGCGAGCGTGGCCGCGATTGCGATTCACCCCGCGAAGGTCGCACTGCGGTCCGCCGACGACACGACCCAACTCGTCGTAACGGCCACGCTGACGGACGGCCGGTTGCAAGACGTGACCCACGCGGCGCAGTTCACAGCGGCGGACGGCAAGACGTTCGCGATCACCCCGACGGGCCGGGTGTCCCCGAAGGCCAACGGCGCGTCGGAACTCGTCGCCACGTTCGGCGGCAAGACCGCGAAAGTCCCCGCGACCAGCGAACGCTTCGGCGAGAACCTGCCGCTCAACTTCCCGAACCAGGTCGAGCCGATCCTGACGAAGCTCGGCTGCAACAGCGGCGGGTGTCACGGCAAGCAGTCCGGGCAGAACGGCTTCCGCCTGTCGCTGCTCGGGTTCGACCCGGAATCCGACTATGCCTACCTCGTGAAGGAAGGCCGCGGCCGCCGGCTGATGCCGACCGCACCGGATGCGTCACTTCTGCTGACGAAAGCGGCCGGGATTGTGCCCCATGGCGGCGGCAAGAAGACCGACCCGAGCACCGACGAGTACAAGCTCCTCCGCCGGTGGGTCGCCGCCGGGATGCCCTACGGCACCGCCGCCGACCCGACCGTGACGACGATCAGCGTCTTCCCCGACACCCGCGTCATGACCCGGAAGAACCAGCAGCAAATCGCGGTGTACGCCCACTATTCCGACGGCACCGTCGAGGACATCACCCGCCGGGCGCAGTTCGAGACGAACGACCCCGAAATCGCGACCGTCGACGGCAACGGCCTCGTCAAGACGCAGGTCCACAGCGGGCAGGCCGCGATCATGGCCCGCTATCAAGGTCAAGTGGCGGTCTTCCGCTCGACGGTGCCGCTCGGGATGCCGACGCCCTCGTGGCAGTTCCCGGAACAGACGGTCGTGGACAAGCACACATCCGCCAAGTGGAAGGAACTCGGGCTGGTGCCGTCGGACATTTGCACCGACGAGCAGTTCATCCGCCGGGTGTCGCTGGACATCACCGGCACGCTGCCGACGCCGAAACAGGTGACGGAGTTCGTCGCGGACAAGGCGTCCGACAAGCGGTCGAAGCTCGTGGACAAGTTGCTGGACAGCCTGGAGTACGCCTACTACTTCGCGAACAAGTGGGCGGACGTGCTCCGCGTGAAGCGGCGGAACGAGGCGACCCGCGCCGCCGGGACGTTCGCGTTCCACGCCTGGATCCGCGAGGCCGTCGCCGCCGACATGCCGTACTCGGAGTTCACCCGGCAAGTGCTCGGCGCGACCGGGGACGAGACGAAGAACCCGCCGGTGGTGTGGTACAAGGAACTGGAAAAGCCCGAGCAGTTCGTCGACGACCTCAGCCAGGTCTTCCTCGGCCAGCGGCTGACGTGCGCCCAGTGCCACCACCACCCCTACGAGAAGTGGAGCCAGGACGACTACTGGGGCCTCGCCGGCTACTTCGCCCGGCTCGGCCGGAAGCGGGTGCCGCAGCCGGGGAAGGACCCGAACGCCGGGATGCAGGTGATCTTCACCTCGACGACCGGGACGATCCTCAACAAGCGGACCGGCAAGCCCGCGGTCGCAAAGCCGCTCGACGGCCCGGCCAGCGAGTTCACCGCCGAGGACGACCCGCGGCAAAAGCTCGTGGACTGGATGACCGCCCCGACGAACCCGTTCTACGCGAAGGCGGTCGCGAACCGGTACTGGGCGCACTTCTTCGGCCGCGGCATCGTCGACCCGATGGACGACATGCGCGTCACAAACCCGCCGTCGAACCCGGCCCTGCTGGACGCTTTGGCGGCGGATTTAGTGGCGAACAAGTACTCGCTGAAGGCGCTCATCAAGACGATCGTGAAGAGCCGGACGTACCAGCTGTCCGCGGTGCCGAACGAGTTCAACCAGCACGACAAGCAAGCCTACGCCCGCTACTACCCGAAGCGGTTGCAAGCGGAAGTGCTCCTCGACGCCGTCAACCAGTTCGCGGACAGCCCGCAGGGGTTCAACGGCCTGCCGAAGGACAAGCACGCCCCGAACCGGGCGATCCAGCTGCCGGACGAGTCGTTCAGTTCGTACTTCCTGGACGTCTTCGGCCGCCCGCAACGGATCAGCGCCTGCGAGTGCGAGCGGGTCTCCGACGCGAACCTCGCGCAAGCGCTGCACCTGCTGAACAGCGACGAAATCCAGGGGAAGGTCGGCCGTCAGGGCGGCCGGGCGGACCAGCTCGCGAACCCGAAGGACACGCGGCCGGACTCGGAGAAGATCGAGGAAATCTTCCTGTGGGCGTTCGCCCGCAAGCCGACGTCCGAAGACTTGAAGGCGGCGCTCGACCACCTATCGAAGCACGACAAGGCGAAGCGGACCGGGTACGAGAACATCATCTGGGCGCTGATGAACACGAAAGAGTTCGTGTTCAACCAGTGAAGCAATCGACGGCGAGCGGCGGGGCGGCCGCCCCCCGGGTGTCCCGCGCGTTTTGGGGGTTCCCCGCGGGGTGACGCCC